>NZ_JATABH010000066.1:0-15215 GCF_036533775.1 Vibrio sp. M260112
TAAGCGCATTACTCACTTGCAAGAGGAGGCGATACACCATGTCTTGCCCATTAAACGAGAAGAGCGGATATATCCGAGAGCAATAAAACCAAAGGCAAAGAAATACCCCAATAAAAAGAAAGCCAGTCAGCTTAACTGACTGGCATTAACCTTCGGGTGCCTTTTTTGTTTTTAGTTACATCCTGTGGTGCTCTGTAACGTTTCACGGCAGGATGTTGGCTTTGGTAGTCTTGTTTTTCCACTTCTCGCTTACGCGCCGGGAGGAACGGCCAGACTGTCGGCAATCATCTGAATAAGCTTATCTTCGACTTCAAACCTTACTTCGATGATCTCCCCAATAAGAGACATATCGCTGTCAAAACTGTCCAACGTGTCCTCGTCACTTACTGCGGCATATTTGTCTGTGAAATTGAGCAACGGTTCTGTCGTCAGAACGATCTTGCCATAAGTTTGGTTAATTTCGTCGGTTGCTTCAAATCCTGTCGCTCGCCATTTGTCCATTACCATGTCGTAGATCTTGAAATGCCCTTCAGAGATATAGTCGACGAGATGTTGGCAAAATACTTGGAGTTCTTGTGGAGTTGGCAGCGATGACAGTGCAGATTTAGTAGAGCAGGGTTGAAGTGCGGCTAGTTTACAATACTCAACAATGAGTGATTGTCTGGTTTCAAGCCAGTGATCGATGACTTCACTAGAGCCACCCCATTGTTCTTGTGTGTGTTTGAATTTATTCAGCATGACCATATCCTCATGATCGGATCACTTCTCTGGTGATCATTACGCTTTGGTCCCAAAGCTTGTTCAGAGTTACAACCTCTTGTCGTTACTAAAATTTATAGTCTTGAAATTGCGTGACTACAAACTCTGGTATGAATTTAGATTGCCAGTAAAATAGATGAACTGCAAGTGGAGATGCGAGCTAATGTTACGTAAAGGTGATACAAACCGTATGAAAGATGCTTATTGGTGTGTTGTTTCAGGAAGCGACATTTGGCTGTTAGATGGTCAACTTCCTAAAGGTCTTGCTGATGATTTAGGTCTACCTTTCGAGCAGGCAACTCCACTTGGGCACTACGAGAATACACCGGTTTTTTGGCTCAATGAGGCTGACATTAATACCGAACTGGACCTGACCTCGTTACGTGATTGCTTGCACTTTCCACAAGCCCTGTTTCTTTTGATGAGCAAGGCAATTCAATATGGCCATATGTCGCAGACACTGCGCTTTTGTCCACAGTGCGGGGGACGGAATCACTTAAATCACAATCAGCTAGCCATGCAGTGTGGTGATTGCCGGACGTTGCATTATCCACGTATCTTCCCTTGTATTATTGTTGCGGTAAGACGAGACCACGAATTATTACTGGCTCAGCATCCGAGGCATCGTAACGGAATGTACACCGTGATTGCAGGGTTTGTAGAGGTTGGTGAAACGTTGGAACAGTGTGTTGCTCGTGAAGTGAAGGAGGAGACGGGTATTAATGTGACCAATATTCGTTATTTTTCCAGCCAGCCTTGGGCTTTCCCCTCAAGTCTGATGATGGGTTTTTTGGCCGATTATCATTCGGGTGAGCTGAAGCCGGATTATAGCGAGTTGAGTGATGCGCAATGGTTTGATGTTGATCATTTACCACCCGTTGCTCCAGAAGGAACCATTGCGAGGGCCTTAATTGAGCATACAATCACATTGGCCAAGTAATTATGTTTTTGAATTTTAAATAAAAAAAACCCTCCAGAAGGAGGGGGTAAGTAAGATGTCGTTATGAGATGCTGAACACGATGTGTCCAGTTTATAATTGTAGTTTTCGCTAGCAAACAAATTTTTAACACTGATAATGAGTGGGTGCAAATTAAGCACTGATTTAAAAGTTAATAACTTGATCTAGGTTGCAAAGCACACAGCTTTTGAGAGCCAAACAGTGTTAGAATAGCCGCCACAAAGTTGAGCCTAATAATCGGATAAACGGAATGACAGAACTAAAAAATGACCGCTACCTTCGTGCGTTACTAAAGCAGCCTGTAGACTACACTCCTGTATGGATGATGCGTCAGGCCGGTCGCTACCTTCCTGAATATAAAGCGACTCGCGCAGAAGCGGGTGACTTTATGTCTTTGTGTAAGAATGCAGAGCTTGCATCGGAAGTAACATTACAGCCACTACGCCGTTTTCCTCTAGATGCCGCCATTTTGTTTTCAGACATTCTCACTATCCCTGATGCTATGGGATTAGGCCTGCGCTTCGCAGCGGGTGAAGGCCCAGTGTTTGATAATCCAATTACATGTAAAGCTGACGTAGAGAAAATTGGTCTGCCAGATCCAGAAGGTGAACTGCAATACGTTATGAACGCAGTGCGCCAGATCCGTAAAGATCTTAATGGTGATGTTCCGTTAATTGGTTTCTCTGGTAGCCCATGGACTTTAGCGACTTACATGGTTGAAGGTGGCAGCTCTAAAGCATTCACAAAGATCAAAAAGATGATGTATGCTGAACCACAAACGTTACACCTGTTGCTTGATAAGCTTGCAGACAGTGTCATCGAGTACCTAAATGCACAGATTAAAGCGGGTGCTCAATCTGTCATGGTATTTGATACTTGGGGGGGTGTTCTAACTCCTCGTGATTACAACCTCTTCTCGCTTCAGTACATGCACAAAATCGTTGATGGTCTAATCCGTGAAAACGAAGGTCGCCGTGTTCCTGTTACTCTGTTTACCAAAAACGGTGGCATGTGGTTAGAACAGATTGCCGCTACAGGTTGTGATGCGGTTGGCCTAGACTGGACTATTAACATTGCAGACGCTGTTAAGCGCGTAGGCGACAAGGTAGCACTGCAAGGCAATATGGATCCTTCAATGCTGTACGCATCTCCAGAGCGTATCCGTGAAGAAGTTGCCACTATCCTTGAAGGATTCGGTGATGCGGGTACTGGTCACGTATTTAACTTAGGCCACGGTATTCACCTAGATGTGCCGCCAGAAAATGCGGGTGTATTTGTTGAAGCGGTGCATGAGTTATCTAAGCCGTACCACAAATAATTGAGTAATTGAATGAAAGCGCCTGATATGACCAGGCGCTTTTTTGTTATAGGTTACACTAGTCGCTATACTGCCTTTGGAAATGGAAAGGGATTGAAACAACTAATGAAAACTCGTGACAAGATAGTGCTTGCTGCACTGGACCTATTTAATGAGCATGGTGAAAGGAATATCACCACTAACCACATAGCGGCGCATATTGATATTAGTCCGGGTAATCTGTATTACCATTTCCGCAATAAACAGGAGATTGTGCGCGAGATTTTTACTTTGTACTCCAATGAGTTGCTGGAACGTTTTACGCCGATTCAGGGTCAGCAAGAGAGCTTGGTATTACTTAAACACTATTTAGACTCGATCTTTACTCTGATGTGGAAATATCGTTTTTTCTACGCCAACTTGCCAGAGATCTTGCAGCGAGATGAGCAATTGCATGAGGAGTACATCCAAGTACAGGATAAGTTGCAGGCTAATCTTATCAATATCATGCGTGCTTTTGTTGGGTTAGAGCTAGTGACGGTCGCTGATAGTGATATGAAGTCATTAGTGACAACTCTGCACTTGATTGCGTCAAGCTGGCTGGGGTATCAAGCGGCAATGTCTCCTAAAACTCAGATTACTGAACAAGTGATCCATCAGGGAATGCTGCAGATGATCTCGGTAGTCAAACCCAAAGCGACGGCACAAGGTCTAGAACAATTACAATTGTTGGAAGATGGCGTTAAAGCGATTCATGCTTAGTCATAACTAATTGAAATTGTACAAAGATGATTAACCCATTAGAGTAGCGAAAGCGACTTTGATGGGTTGCTAGGGTCTGTTGGCCTTGCGTGATGACTTTTGCAGCAGTTTGTGGGCTTTTTATGCAAGGCAGAGGCTTTGAAATGTAGTTGCCCTACCTAATAAGCCGATAACGCAGCAGAAAGAGTCCACAAACGCTGCCCGAAGGGTTCGGCTAAAAGCGTTTTATACTTTGTCGAGAGCTTTTTACTTAGACCCACTAGGTTTCAAAGCTCTCTTCGCGTCTAAAACGCTTTTTGCTCGAACAAAGTTTAACCACGAAAGGTCAACAAACCCTATATGCACTATGATGTTTTTAATGGTGATGCCGATGGCATCATCGCACTGCTCCAACTCCGACTAGCTGAGCCAAAAGCATCGATGTTGGTTTCTGGAGTAAAGCGTGATATTCAGTTATTGGAGAAGTTGTCGGTGAACCCCGGTGACTCAGTCGTGGCTTTGGATATCTCAATGGAACAAAACAAAGTGGGGCTAGAAGCTCTTCTTGCTGCAGGCGCAAGCGTGTTTTATGCCGATCACCATAAGTGTGGTGATATTCCCCAGCATGCTAACTTAGCCACCCATATCGACCTTGATCCCAATACATGTACCGCGCTTATTATCGATAAGCTGTTAAATGGTCGCTTTCATACATGGGCGATTACGGCTGCTTATGGTGACAACCTGATTACCAAAGCGGAACAACTCGCGGATGATGCCAAGTTATCTTCTCAGCAGAAAGAACAGTTGAAAGAGCTTGGTACCTTGATCAACTACAATGGGTATGGAGCCAAGTTGGAAGACCTTCATTTTGATCCGGTGCGCCTGTTCCAGCAGCTTTTGGCTTATGATGATCCATTTGCGGTAATTGCTGATCAAGCCTCGCCGTTTTATGTTCTCCGAGCTGCATATCAGCAAGATATGGACAAGGCACTGGCGATCGCTCCAAAGTATCACAGTGAAAAATTGGGTCTATTTGAGCTTCCTAATGATGCCTTTTCGCGGCGAATCAGTGGCGTTTACGGCAACTTACTCGCTAACCAAAATCCCGATTCAGCACATGCGGTATTAACGACAAATCTTGATGGAACTTATACCGTTTCATTGCGCGCACCGCTTAACAACAAGCAGGGGGCTGGGGATATATGTAGCCAATTTCCATCTGGTGGTGGGCGTGCAGCGGCGGCGGGGATAAATGCGTTAGAGCAAACGGATCTTGAACGATTTATTGAAACGGTTGAGTCCTATTACTCTTAACCTTTAAAAGGCCTGAACAAGCAGGCCTTTTTGTTATCGCGTTAACCAAGCTTTCGGATCTTGAGTTTTACTGTTGCGGCGAATTTCAAAGTAGAGGGATGGACGAGACTGACCTCCCGTATCTCCTGCAAGTGCGATACTCTCACCCGCAGCGACTTTGTCTCCCTCTTTTTTCAGTAGGCTTTGATTAAATCCATACAAAGTCATATCGCCCTTGCCGTGATCGAGTAGCACAACTAGACCGTAGCCACGTAGATAGTCAGCGAATACGACCGTACCTGAGTAAACAGCTTTGACTGATTGCCCATAATTGGCATTGATTACCATGCCTTTCCATTTGATTTGCCCGGTTTGATGGCTGCCATAGCTATGAAGCGTTGTGCCTTTTAGTGGCCAAGGCAGTTTGCCTTTTTGTTTTGCTAAGCCATCCATTGGCACGGCATTTCTCTTAGCGGCTTTTGCAATTTCAGCTTTTAATCTTGTCTCATTGCGTTGCAATTCAGAGAGGTAAACTTTGTCATTGGAGATGCTTTTCTGAATCTGAGATACCGTTCCCTTACGCTGACTTTGGGCTTTGGTTAGCTCATCTCGCTGTTTGGTTTGCTGGTTCAGCAAGGTTGTAATTTGTTGTTTTTCCAAATTAAGTTGTTGACGGCTTTGTTCAAGCTCGGTCACGGTTGCTTCTAACTCAGCAATTGTACTTGCACGTTGTTTGGCTAGGTGTTGAAAGTATTGGCTAATTCGGTCTTCTTCAACACCTTGATTCAGAATGTTCGCTGACGACTTAGCACGTTGAGTGACGTAGTAGGTCTGAATAAGCTCAGCTAACTTATCACTCTGGGCTTTCTTGTCTCGTTCCAAATTATCGACCTTACTCTCTAACGTCGCGATATTTTGGTTGGTGCTTTGCAGAGCTGCTTTGGATTGTTTGATCTCGTTTTCGAGTCGATTAATCGTTGTTTCTTGCGATTTAAGCGATTGCTGTAGGGAGTCGAGTTTTTTCTGTTGTGAAGTGAGGGCATTTTTTTGGCGCGAGATTTCACCACTGACGCCCTTTAGCTCTGCATTGGTAGCAGCGTAGCTAGGAGATAATGAACAGGCAGAAAGAATTAACCCGAGAGTCACGAGTCGTTTACCGGCTGAAATTGTCCGGAGGTAAGTGGCAGCCATTGTTCAAATCAATCCTAACTATTTGACAGGCAATCAGTATACCCAAACAAATTCGTTAGACGAAAGAGGAATGTTAAAACTTGCTGGTGATAAGGGTATATCAGAAAAATAAAAGCCCGAGCTGATGCTCGGGCTTGATATCAAGGTATTCAGTTAAATTATTTAACCAATACTTCGCCTGACATTTCTGCAGGAATTTCTAGACCAGTCAGTGCTAGCATTGTTGGAGCTAGGTCAGACAGTTTACCGCCTTCTTTGAACTCAACCGCTTTGTCACCCACATAGATTAGAGGAACTGGAAGGTTAGTGTGCGCAGTGTGCGTACCGCCAGTTTCTGGGTCTACCATCATTTCTGCGTTACCGTGGTCAGCTGTGATCAGCATTTGACCACCGACTTCTTCGATAGCAGCAACGACTTTACCTACGCAAGCATCAACGGCTTCAATGGCTTTCTCAGCCGCTTCGTAAACGCCAGTGTGACCAACCATGTCTGGGTTAGGGTAGTTACAGATAATAGCGTCGTACTTGCCAGATTTGATTGCTGCAACCATTTTCTCTGTTAGCTCTTCTGAACTCATTTCTGGTTGTAGGTCGTATGTAGCGACTTTTGGCGAAGCAACAAGTTGGCGTTCTTCGCCTTCAAATTCAGATTCAACACCGCCATTGAAGAAGAAAGTAACGTGCGCGTATTTTTCTGTTTCTGAAATACGTAGCTGAGTCTTACCTTGCTTAGATAACCATTCGCCGTACGTGTTCTCAAGAGAAGCAGGTGGGAAGGCAATAGCTAGAGGAATGTCAGCAGCGTATTGCGTTAGCATTACGAAGTTGATCGCAGGGAATGATGCACGCTCAAAGCCAGCAAAATCAGGTACGAAAGTACGCGTGATTTGACGAGCGCGGTCAGCACGGTAGTTCATGAAGATAACGGTATCGCCATCTTGCATTACCGCATCTTCTTGGCCGTCAGTTTTGATTGCAGTTGCTTTCACAAATTCATCGTTTTCTTCACGAGCATAAGCGGCTTCAAGACCAGCAATTGCTGAATCGTAAGTGAAGTCTGCTTTAGCTTGAGTGAGTAGGTCGTAAGCTACTTGAACGCGATCCCAGTTGTTGTCACGGTCCATTGCGTAGTAACGGCCAACTAGAGAAGCAACACGACCTTTGCCTAGTTTAGCGAATAGGTCTTGGAAGCGTTGTAGAGAGCCTTCTGCACTGCGTGGTGGCGTATCACGGCCATCAAGGAAGCAGTGTAGGTAAATCTTTTCTGCGCCACGTGCAGCTGCCATTTCAACGGCTGCGTAGATGTGATCTTCGTGAGAGTGTACGCCACCTGGAGACATTAGACCCATAATGTGAACGGCTTTATCTGCTTTTACCGCAGAATCGATCGCTTCTACTAGAGCGGCTGTTTGGGTGAATTCACCGTCAGTGATTGATTTGGTGATGCGAGTAAGGTCTTGATATACCACTCGGCCAGCACCGATGTTGGTATGACCTACTTCTGAGTTACCCATTTGACCGTCAGGTAGGCCTACATCCATGCCAGAAGCAGAGATTAGAGTATTTGGATTGTTAGCAAACAGACCGTCTAATACAGGAGTGTTAGCGTTAGCGATCGCATTGCTTGCAGTTTCCTCACGGTGTCCGTAACCGTCAAGAATAACTAGAGCCATTGGCTTCTTAGCTGTCATAGTGATGACCTCGTCAAATTTCAAAGTAACTTTGGAAACAAAATTAGCGTAATTTTACTACACTTTTTAACCAAAACTGTAGGTTAAGATCAATTATTGTTTGCTAAATAATGTTGCTATCTTTCACGCGACTCAAAATGTATTCAAATTACACCGTTCGAGTGATTTGCTTCAATTGCTCCATTTTCACCTGTCTAATGAAAAAAGAAAGTCGGAAATACCTATTGTTATAATCGCTACTAGCTGACCAGTATCCCAGTACCAGCAACCGCGACAATTGCCCCAATCCATGCGAAGCGATTAGGGCGTCTACCTGAATAAATCCAAAGTATAGGCAACAACATGATGGGTGTCGTCGAAGAGAGCAGAGCAACCATACCGACATTCCCTTGCTGAAGTGCATAAAGGATAAGTGTCATCCCAACCGCCATCGCGAGGAAGCCGTTAAGGGCTGTAATAGAGAAAATTTTGATATTGATTGGGCGAGTAGCACGAGCGAGTTTCGCTCCTGTTAGATAGAACAAGCAGTGTGCGGCAAACGCAGTCATCATTCTCGTTGCCGATGCCGCGATGGGGTCGATTTCCGTTTGCATCACAGGTTTGGCGATGATGCCTCCCAGTGCTTGGCACAGGGCTGCCAATAATCCTAAGCAAACGCCAACCCAGACTTTGCCATTTATGGACTCTAATTGGTTATTGGACTGACCTTTTCTACCAAAGAAGATTGCCGTTAATACGCCTGAGAATACCAGTCCAGAACCTAATAGCTCTAGATGAGTCATGGTCTCGCTAAACAAGAAGTAACCGAGAATGGCAGAAAAGACAGCGTGACATGAAAACAGCAAGCCAGCTTGCCGTGGGCCCATACGATTCAAGCACGCAAATAGCGCCGTATCACCGATGAAGATACCAATCACACCAGATAGCATCATCGCAGATATGGCGCTGCTTTCCACGCTAGCCCAGCCGCCTGTCAACAGCGCAATCGACGCGAGGATAGCGGAGGTACATCCCATACGCCAACGGCTATAAGCAAACGTACCTAAGTGCTGAGCCGGAACCACAGAGAGTATGCTGGCAACTGCCCATAAAAACGCAGCTGCCAGTGCCAGCCATTCATAACCCATCGACTCCATGTCCTTGTGATGTGGGAGTAATACAGGCTGACAATATGCATCAAAATAGACTTAAAACAAAGCGTTAAACCTTAAAGCGTCCCACTTCTGCTCGCATGGTTTTAGCCGAGTGGCGCATGTTGTTCGCACTCGCACTACTCTGAATCGCTTGTTCTGCCAGAATGTCAGATGCGTCTTTGATACCTTGAGTGTTGCGACTAATGTCTTCACTCACCGCACGTTGTTCTTCGGCAGCACTGGCAATTTGTAGAGCCATGTCTCTAGATAGCAATGACCGCCACATATTCTCACTTTGACAGTGAGAAGGGGGTACTTTTATATCCGACTGATTTTATATCTGAAATTGGTTAATTGAGGTGATCCATGTATTGAATTTACTAATTAACCATTTTATTTGTAAGGTTTAATGGGTTGGGTTTCGTTGAGAAGAACAACCAAACCCAACTCTCTGTCTTAAGTCAGAAGCAGAGCACCAGCATAGACAATCGACAACCCAATCACACCGATGATGAGACCTGTTTTCGCCATATCCTTACTTTCAATTAATCCGGTTGAATAAGCCAAAGAGTTTGGTGGTGTAGAGACTGGTAGAATCATGCCTAGTGAGGCTGAAAACGCGACGACAACGAGTAGAGCCTGTAAGCCACCAACAGAAGCAAGACTTTCCATAGAGGCACCAATAGCCGCAGCAATGGGCATCAATAAGTTTGCCGTTGCGGTGTTAGACATAAAGTTTGCCATCAGCCAACAGATGAGCGACATGGTCAGAACAACGGCAATCGGAGACAACGACTCATAATCAACAGCGTGTGCCAGAGCTGACGCAAGCCCTGTTTTATCAAGACCAATACCAATCGCTATCCCCCCGGCAACCAGCCAGAGTACATCCCAGTTGATCAATTTCAGTTCGGCTTTACCCATAATGCCCGTTAAGGTAAACACGGCTAGAGGGATGATGGAGACGACATAGGTGTTCATGCCATGAATCTTAGTAGTCATCCACAGCAGGATGGTCGTCGCGAATGTAGCGTAGACCACAATGGCTCTCCAATTCTTCTGGAACTGACCATCAAGTTTGAGTTTCATGGTTTGCTGAGAGGAAGGGAAAAGTTTTTGCAGCAAGAACCAAGCAATAGTCAGTTGAACAATGACAAACGGTAAGCCCATCATCATCCAGCTAAGAAAGTCGATACTGTTTTCGCCTGTCAGATATTGAAGTGCAATCGCGTTTGGTGGTGTACCAATTGGTGTTGCGATACCGCCTGTATTGGCTGCGATAGGGATGCACAGTACCAGAGCCTTGATGCCTAAATCTCCTTTTGGTGCAGAAGCGACAATCGGACCAAGTAGTGCAAGCATCATCACCGTGGTAGCCGTGTTAGACATAAACATAGAGAAAATGGCGGTAATGAGCATTAGACCTAGCATGATGAATTTAGGCTGGTGGCCGAATGGTTTAAGTAAAACGCGCGCAAGGTTGTTATCAAGTTCATACTTT
Organism: Vibrio sp. M260112; assembly: GCF_036533775.1. Lineage (NCBI taxonomy): Bacteria > Pseudomonadati > Pseudomonadota > Gammaproteobacteria > Vibrionales > Vibrionaceae > Vibrio > Vibrio sp. M260112. Next base: position 10,569 of record NZ_JATABH010000066.1, read on the forward strand.
GAGGCGGCAATAGCAAGAGCAAAACCGCCCATGAAAAGAATGATGATCGGTGAAGAGAACGCGCTGAAGATATCGGTGTAATTCATTAATTCACCAAGATCATGCCCACTAGGTGGCGTTCGGAACAAGTGGAGTCCTTTGTCCGAAATCATAACCAGTTCAAGCGCAATAATGAGTATCGATGTAGCAAAAACTGGAACGGGCTCTAATACCCACAGTAGCGCAGCAAGAAGAAAAATGGCCAGTAAGCGATGCTGAATCAATGTTAAGTCATCAATCGGAATCCAATCGATAGGCATAAACAATACAGCAATGGGCAGACCGAAACTGACTAAGAGTTTGATGACGATTCCTGATTCTACCTTGGGCATAGAGAAGGTGACCTCACAGATAACTTGATGAGGCTATAGATTAATTTACAAACAATGTCAGGTCTTAGAGCTAGTCTAGAGTTTTGTTAAACAATTGAATTTGTTGAGTGGGATTTGTTTTGCGTCAATAAAAAGCCCCGAACTTTCGGGGCTGATAACAGTTACCGGTTTGGTACTCATTTTACGCTTGTTTAGTATGAGCGTATGCAGTACCCATTACGGTTGCTTGACCATTCTGCATTGATTCATCAAACACGATGGCATCTTTTGCAAACAAGTTGATAACAGTTGAGCCAAGTTTAAAGCGGCCCATCTCTTCGCCTTTCTTGAGAATAACGGATTTATCACCTTCAGCTGGGTAATCCCACTTGTATACCGTGTTACCGCGAGGTGGTGTTACCGTACCTGCCCAGACTTGCTCAATACTGCCTACGATGGTTGCGCCAACAAGTACCTGTGCCATAGGGCCCAATTCGGTATCAAAAATACACACAACGCGCTCATTGCGAGCAAATAGGTTAGGCACGTTTTCTGCTGTCAGTGGGTTTACAGAGAACAGGTCGCCAGGTACGTAGATCATCTGACGCAATGTACCATCGCATGGCATATGCACACGGTGATAATCTCGTGGTGACAAGTAAAGAGTGGCAAACTCACCTTCTGCAAACTCTGCAGCTAGAGCTGCGTCGCCGCCGAGCAGTTCTTGAGCAGAAAAGTCGTGACCTTTTGCTTGGATTAGCTTTCCATCTGTAATTGGACCAAACTGGCTCACGCACGCGTCAGCTGGATGAGTAATGATTGACTCACCTTCAGTGATAGGTCGCGCTCCCTCTTTGAGTTCACGGACAAAGAATTCATTGAACGTCTTAAAATGCTTAGGATCAGAGTGAAGCGCCTCGTCCATGTTGACGTTGTACTGTTTGATAAACCAGCGAATGATCGCTGTTGTTAGACCGCCAGCCTTTGCAGAAGCTAGCTTGCCCACTAAGCGCGTTAGGCCATGTTGTGGAATCCAATATTGCAGTCTAACTTTAATCTTATCCATTGTGTTCAATTCCAATGTTATTTGCTTGATTGACTATATTCTGGGCGCGAGATGTTACTCAAATTGCACCCAAAAGTCAGTAGTTGCGATAGTTTGCTTACAAATTTGCGATTATAAATCGGCTTTTTTGTTTCGAGAATATTGGCGATTGGCTTTCATCTCCACCATGCTCTCCAAGATTCGATGATAGTTGTCGAAGCGAGTTTGGTTGATTTCACCCTCTTCGACAGCTTGGCGCAATGCACAACCAGGATCGTCATTGTGCTTGCAGTCACGGAATTTGCAGCCGCCTAGGAAAGGTCTGAACTCGACGAAGGCTTTAGTGATTTCGTCCGCTTCCAAATGCCAAAGACCAAATTCACGCACCCCAGGTGAGTCAATCAAATCACCGCCTGTGGGAATGTGGTAAAGGCGAGAAGCTGTCGTTGTATGTTGACCTAAGCCCGAGTTTTCAGAAATTTCACCTTCTTCCACATTGAACTGAGGCATCAATGCGTTAACCAGGCTGGATTTACCAACACCAGACTGTCCAACGAAAATGTTAATTCGGTCGGTAAGCTCGGTTTCTAGCTCCTTGATGCCTTCACCTGTCTGTTTACTCACAAAGAGTACCTTGTAGCCAATTTTCTCGTATTCGGCTAACCATGTTTTGTATTCAGCGAGCTGTTGTTCTTCTAGTAAATCAATTTTGTTCAGAACCAGCAGCGGCGCAATGTTCAGCGTTTCAGAAGCAACTAGGTAGCGATCAATGATATTGAGCGATAACTCGGGCAATACAGAAGAAACGATCACCATTTGATCAACGTTGGCAGCCACAGGTTTAAGGCCGTCATAGTAGTCTGGGCGTGTTAGTACAGAGGTTCGAGGCTCTACGGCTTCGACAACACCACTGATCCCTTCCATTGACTCGAGACCCGGACGCCAAATGACCTTATCGCCAGACACTAAGGTTTCAATGCCACGACGCAAGTTACAACGCTGAATGTCACCGGTTTCAAGATCTTCGATATCTGCGTGTTGCCCAAAACGAGTGATAACCAGGCCAGACTTACTGTTACCAAGCATAGATTCATCCCACTGGATTGACTCTTCTTGATCGAGTTTGCGCTTCTGGTTATGACGCACGCGCCTTACCTGACCTTTGGTTAGCTTTTTCTTTTTAGCCACGTTTCTCTACTTCAATTGATTAATTTATTGAGTGATACCAGCAAGAAGGAGAACATCTCAAACTATCTTGGGTATCGGAATTTGGGTATAGTACCTTTTTTATCAGAAAACCAATAGGCAACGATTTATGTCCTTTAGCGATCAGAATTTGATTTGGATAGATTTAGAGATGACAGGACTAGACCCAGAAACTCATAAAGTCATCGAAATTGCTACCATTGTCACCGATAGTGAATTGAATATTTTAGCTGAAGGACCCGTACTTGCCATTCATCAGCCTGAAGAAGAACTGCTAAAAATGGATGAATGGTGTACCACAACCCATACCGGTAGTGGTTTAGTCGAGCGTATTCGCAATAGTAAGATTGATGAGCAAGAAGCCGTTCGTCAAACAATAGAATTTCTAGAAAAATGGGTACCAAAAGGCAAATCACCAATATGCGGTAACAGTGTTGGGCAAGATCGCCGTTTCCTCTACAAACACATGCCTGAGTTAGAAGAGTACTTCCACTACCGATACATTGATGTTAGTACGTTGAAAGAATTGACTCGCCGTTGGAAGCCTGAAGTGCTGGACGGATTTTCGAAAAAAGGCAGTCATTTAGCCTTGGATGACATCCGAGAGTCGATTGCAGAGCTGCAATACTACCGCAATACCATTATTTCAATCTAACAAATAGAGCCAGCATAATTGCTGGCTCTATTTTTATCTGAGCTAAGTCCGATTAAGGGACTGGCAAGAAAGCGAACTGAGCGACGCCTTGTACAACCTTAGTAATGCTTCGATTCGTCTTGTCGGCGACAATCAAAGCCATCATGTCTTGAATCATAACCATCTTGGAAAATAGGCGATCAAAGCTTATGTCGGATCCATCTTCATCGAAGGAATTGCTGTAGATGAGAGGATTACCTTGGCTGTCTTTGCGATGGTAGAGACGCCAAACAAACACTTCGATATTGCGAGCGCTGTTGTAGAGAGATTGTTCATCTAGAGAGTCGAGAATAAAGAATTCTTGCTGGTGGTTGTATGAACGTCTGAGCATCTCGGACAAACCGACGACGGCGGCAAACACCCTGTCACCTTGATAGTTATCATCAAAACTCAGCAAAATCGCGTCAATCCCGGTGACACCGTTAAGTTCGTCAAAAATGAGAGGAGGGAGGTCGATACTATCTTCAACACCAAAAATTTGTGCGATACGGCTGTCTATGGTTGCTTGAGGATTTTTCTTTAGCTGGATTGGATTTCGCACATACAGTTTTCGGGTTAGCTCGACCATTTGTTCTTTCAATTGTCGAGCGTGAACGTCCATAACAAAATCCACATCACTTTTACCCAAGTTGCGTACAGGTTTCGGGATCGAGCCACATCCTACAATGAAGGCGACCAGAATCAGGGTTATCAGGGCTTTCCAATAGTGCTTGAGGTATGACATGGATAAGAGAACCTACTACGACAACGCTTAAATGCATGATTCGTTTGGGGGATTTATAGACACTAGTTATATATAAAATGTGATGGGCCTGCGACCTACATGGCGTAAAAGGCTGTACAACATCGCATTTTAAACTCTTGTTCAGACTTAAACTTCATCATGCGAAGCCTAGGTTCTGTATAAATATCAAGCTTGTTTGTCTATTGGTGTGCGCTTTTTATCCAAACGAAAAAAAAATAGATTATTTTTGCATGAAGGACTTGCATCACAAAAAAATGCACTTATAATTCGCAGCCCTGAACAGCGGAAACGTTGTTGATGCGACACTAGCTCAGTTGGTAGAGCGCAACCTTGCCAAGGTTGAGGTCACGAGTTCGAACCTCGTGTGTCGCTCCAAATTTACAAGCGCTCATCATGCTTTGAATGGTGAATACGGACGCGGGATGGAGCAGCTTGGTAGCTCGTCGGGCTCATAACCCGAAGGTCGTCGGTTCAAATCCGGCTCCCGCAACCAATTCTCTTTTGAGAATATGCGACACTAGCTCAGTTGGTAGAGCGCAACCTTGCCAAGGTTGAGGTCACGAGTTCGAACCTCGTGTGTCGCTCCAAATTTACAAGCGCTCATCAT
>NZ_JATABH010000067.1:0-14674 GCF_036533775.1 Vibrio sp. M260112
TTAACAGCTTTCCAGATTAAAGAATTTGCTTGGCGACCATAGCGATTTGGACCCACCTGATTCCATTCCGAACTCAGAAGTGAAACGAATTAGCGCCGATGGTAGTGTGGGGTTTCCCCATGTGAGAGTAGGACATCGCCAGGCTTTAAATTACTAAGAGCCCGTTTGTAAGAACGGGCTTTTTTAGTCCCTCAGGGATATCTTGATGCTGATATAGCTCAGGTGGTAGAGCGCATCCTTGGTAAGGATGAGGTCCCCAGTTCGAGTCTGGGTATCAGCACCATTTACTGTTTGTTATAAACTTTATACATAGAGTTTAAAGCAAAACGTAAAGAATTTTACTTGGCGACCATAGCGATTTGGACCCACCTGATTCCATTCCGAACTCAGAAGTGAAACGAATTAGCGCCGATGGTAGTGTGGGGTTTCCCCATGTGAGAGTAGGACATCGCCAGGTTCCCTTTCTGTTTTTGGATTTCAGAAAAATCCAAAGGCAAAAAACTTAGACTTAAGAGTCTAACCAGTGCGGAGCGGTAGTTCAGTTGGTTAGAATACCGGCCTGTCACGCCGGGGGTCGCGGGTTCGAGTCCCGTCCGCTCCGCCACTTATTCCAGACCTCAGCAGAAATGCTGGGGTCTTTTTGTTTTATCCGCGTATTGTGCACTTCGACTACAGGTTGCCTGTGACGCCGTCTGTCTAGCACCTTCACCGTTTTAAAAGCCCGCCACTTAGGCTTTTATCTCTTCACATTTAAATCCCAATCATACTCATAGCTCGCTCCTTTAACCGATATGATCGGTTGCTTGCGATACCGATTGATATGACTAACTAGCTGCTGTTGATCGCCAAAATCAGCGATAAACCAATTATAGATAGATGAGAGGCGGATACTGTCACCATTTACTAACACGCCCTTATCGCTATTGATAAACTGCTTTGCAGCGAGTTCCAATAGCTGTTCTGTGTTCGCGGCGGTGAAGGCTTGGCTCTGTAAGTTAGGGCAACCTAAGCTTGCACAGTTAACTGCGTAGTGTGTTCTAGGATCGTTCCAGATAGGGCGTAAGATACGATGCTCTATGTCATTTAGAGAAAGCGGTTGTCCAGCCACAGTAATCACTTCATCTCCCCATGGCCCAAAGCTAAAAAGGCCACCTAACTTGGTAATCGACTTAATTGGATAGGCATCGACAATGAGTTGAACTGTGATTGCATTGTATAGGTTAACCCAGTAGGCATACTGTTCATCCAGTGAGTATGTTCGAGGATCGATCTTGGCAAGAGTAGAGATGTACAGGTCTAGTTGTTGCTTGTCTTGTTTGGAAACGTCGTCATATTTGACGAGCGTGTAGTCACTGTCTGTAACTAGATAGCTATCAAGGAAAGTTTGCCATGCTTGGTGTGAAATGCTGGCTTGGTTACTCTGGTTGGCCTGTTGCCAATAGGGCCAAAGATCTGACTTGGGGGCGGCAAAAACATTGAGAGAGATCAGTGTGACTAGCAGAGCAATAATACGTGTCATAGGCTAAATTCCAGTGGTGATAGGCTTTTATTACTAGACCAAGCTTATTGGGTGTTTGTTTCAGCTACAAACAAAAAAGGCTAGCTTAAGCTAACCTTTGTTATTTATTGGCAGATTGAATTACTTCAAGAAGCTAGGGATGTTGGCTTCGTAACTCGCGATCTTATCTTCGTGTTGTAGAGTAAGACCGATGTTATCTAAACCGTTTAGTAGACAGTGACGGCGGAATTCATCGATTTCAAATGAGTACTCTTTGCCATTTGCTCGTACTTTGTTTGCTTCGAGATCAACTTCGACTTCAGCACCTTCGTTGGCTTCAACAAACTTGAAGATTTCATCAACTTCTTGCTCAGTTAAGCGGACCGGAACCATTTGGTTGTTGATAGAGTTACCGTAGAAAATATCTGCGAAGCTTGGAGCTATCATTGCTCGAATGCCGTAATCGGCAAGCGCCCATGGAGCGTGTTCACGTGATGAACCGCAGCCAAAGTTTTCACGTGCAAGTAGGATAGATGCCCCTTTATAACGCGGCGCATTCATCACAAACTCTGGATTTGGCTGTTTGCCAGCGTCATCAAGAAAACGCCAATCATGGAAAAGGTGCTTACCAAAACCTAAACGAGATACCTTCTGTAGGAATTGTTTAGGGATAATTGCATCGGTGTCGACGTTTGCTGCGTCTAGAGGAACAACTAAGCCTTTATGCTGTTTAAAACCTGACATGTTGTTTCTCCTTAATCCAAGTTACGAATGTCGACAAAATGGCCAGCAATTGCTGCTGCTGCTGCCATTGCTGGGCTGACTAAGTGTGTACGTCCATCACGACCTTGACGGCCTTCGAAGTTACGGTTTGATGTAGATGCACAACGCTCTTGAGGACCCAATCGGTCATTGTTCATTGCTAAGCACATCGAACAACCTGGTAAGCGCCACTCAAACCCAGCTTCTTTGAAGATAACATCCAGACCTTCCGCTTCTGCTTGCACTTTCACTTGCTCTGAACCTGGAACGATCAAAGCCTGAACATGAGCGGCCACTTTACGGCCTTTAGCGACTTGCGCAGCAGCGCGCATATCTTCGATACGAGAGTTAGTACAAGAGCCGACAAACACTTTGTCTACTGAGTATTCTGAAAGTGATTTGCCCGCCTCTAATCCCATGTAAGCAAGTGCTTTTTCCGCTGAAGCTTTTTCTACTGGGTCTGTAAAACTTTCTGGCGCAGGGATAGGTTGGTCAACAGCGATAACTTGACCTGGGTTCGTTCCCCAAGTGACCTGAGGTTTAATATCTGCGGCTTCTAGTGTAACGACAGCGTCGAACTCGGCGTCATCATCGGTTTTTAAGGTCTTCCAGTACTCTACTGCTGCATCGAAATCTGCACCTTGAGGAGAGAACTTACGACCTTTAACGTAGTTGAATGTGGTTTCATCTGGTGCAATTAAGCCAGCTTTAGCACCTAGTTCAATCGCCATGTTGCAGACTGTCATTCGACCTTCCATTGTAAGGTCAGTGATGGCTTCACCACAGAACTCAACAACGTAACCTGTACCGCCAGCGGCGGTAGTTTTACCGATGATTGCCAATACGATATCTTTGGCTGTGATGCCCGGTGCTACTTTGCCTTTAACTTCGATCTTCATGGTTTTAGCGCGAGCTTGTTTTAGAGTCTGAGTTGCTAAAACATGCTCAACTTCTGAAGTGCCGATACCAAACGCTAGTGAACCAAAAGCTCCGTGTGTTGCCGTATGTGAGTCACCACAAACGATAGTCATACCAGGTAGAGTGATACCAAGTTCTGGCCCCATGACATGCACGATACCTTGGTATTTGTGGTTGATATCGTAAAGGGTGACACCAAACTCTTCACAGTTCTTCGATAGCGTTTCCATCTGGATACGTGCCATTTCACCTGACGCATTGATGTCTTTGGTCGTGGTCGATACGTTGTGATCCATCGTAGCGAAGGTTTTACTCACCTGACGTACTTTACGCCCTTTTTTTCGCAGACCATCAAAGGCTTGAGGTGATGTTACTTCATGAACTAAATGGCGGTCGATGTACAAAATTGGGTTCTCACCCTCTGCGGCTACGGCGACGTGAGCGTCGTAGACTTTTTCATATAGTGTTTTGCCCATTATTACTTTCCTGTGTATAGCAGCAGGTAACGGCTTACCTACTGCTAAGTCATTATTATTAAATTGGTTTACTACGAATTAAGAATGTACTCTGCAATCTTGTCGCCCATCTCAGAGGTGGATAGCGCCGGCTTGTCACCTGAAAGATCTGCGGTTAATTCCCCTGCTGATAGTGCTTTTGATACCGCTGTTTCGATGTCCTGAGCCGCCGCTTCTTCACCTAGGCTGTAACGTAACATCAGAGCTGCTGACAGGATTTGCGCCACTGGGTTAGCGATATTTTTGCCCGCGATGTCTGGTGCGCTTCCGCCCGCTGGTTCGTATAGGCCAAATTTGCTTTCATTAAGAGAGGCTGAAGGCAGCATTCCCATTGAACCTGTGATCATTGCACACTCATCAGAGATGATGTCACCGAAGATGTTCGAACATAGCATGACGTCAAATTGCGATGGGTCTTTGATGAGTTGCATTGTGGCGTTGTCGATGTACATATGCGACAACTCAACATCAGGGTAGTCTTTCGCGATCTCTTCAACCACTTCACGCCAAAGGATAGAGCTTTGCAGCACGTTCGCTTTATCAATCGAGCATACTTTGTTGTTACGAAGGCGGGCTGACTCGAACGCAATCTTAGCAATACGTTCGATCTCGTAACGGTGATAAACCTCGGTATCAAATGCTTTCTCATTTGCGCCTTCACCTTCACGTCCCTTTGGCTGGCCAAAGTAGATACCACCAGTTAGCTCACGCACAACAACAATGTCGAATCCGCGCTCTGAGATATCTGCACGAAGAGGAGAGAATGCTTCTAAACCTTTATGGATTTGCGCCGGGCGAAGGTTACAAAATAGCTGGAAGTGTTTACGTAGTGGAAGTAGGGCACCACGTTCTGGTTGATCGTTAGGCGGAAGATGTTCCCACTTAGGGCCACCAACAGAACCAAAAAGTACGGCATCAGATTCTTCACAAGCTTTCACTGTGCTGTCTGGTAGTGGGCAACCGTGGTTATCGATCGCAATGCCACCAACATCGTGTTCTTCACGCACAAATTCGATCGCGTATTTTTTCTCGATAGCGTCTAGCACTTTGTGTGCTTGTGACATTACTTCTGGGCCAATGCCGTCACCGGGTAGTACAGCAATTTTGTATGATTTGTCTGTCATGGTAATCCTTTAATTTTTATTTTCCTCCAAGGCGACTCGCGTCCTTGGAGTCTCACTTATACTGTTGCGATTTTTTTCTGTTTGATTTCTTCGATTTTGTTGGCGCGATGGATGCTGTTAATCACATGCAATAGCGCTTGACCAGAAGCTTCTACGATATCAGTTGAAACACCTGTGCCGTGATATTTGCGACCTTTGTAGTTAGCGATGATGTCAGCTTGACCTAAGCCATCCTCACCTTCGCCTTTCGCGGTTAAATCAAACTTATCTAGAACAATATCATAACCAGTTACACGATAGATACACTGGTAAAGAGCATCAACAGGACCGTTACCGACTGCGGCTTCACAAGTTTCCTCATCACCACACTGTATCTTGATGCTTGTGGTTGCCATTACGCTTCCTGACTGAACGCTTAGATAGTTCAATTTATAAAAGTCATCTTCTTCACGTAGATTAGAGAAATGCATCAAGGCTTCTAAATCATAATCAAACACTTGGCCTTTACGGTCAGCCAACTTTAAGAAGTCTTCATAAAGTGCATCTAGGTTGTACTCATCTTCTTTGTAGCCCATTGCATCCATATGGCTTTTCACTGCTGCACGTCCACTTCGGCTAGTTAGATTCAACGCTTGATTCTTAAGGCCTATCGACTCAGGTGTCATGATCTCGTAGGTATTCTTGTTCTTTAACATGCCATCTTGGTGAATGCCTGATGAGTGGCTAAATGCATTCGCACCTACTATTGCTTTGTTGCTTTGAATCGGCATGTTGCACAATTGACTAACCAATTTACTGGTGCGATGGATTTCATCATGCTTTAAACCAGTGTGAACACCAAGTAGCTCCTGTCTGGTCTTGATGATCATTGCGATTTCTTCAAGTGAGCAGTTGCCAGCACGTTCGCCAATACCATTAATGGTGCCTTCAATCTGACGAGCACCTGCTTGTACAGCGGCAATGGAGTTTGCTACTGACATGCCTAAGTCGTCATGGCAGTGTACCGAAATGATCGCTTTGTCGATATTTGGCACTCGGTTGAACAGGGTTTGAATAATGCCACCAAATTCATTTGGCACTGTGTAGCCAACTGTGTCTGGGATATTGATCGTGTTTGCACCTGCGTTGATAGCGGCTTCAACCATGCGACATAAGTTATCAATAGGTGTACGCCCCGCATCTTCACAAGAAAACTCGACATCATCGGTGTAATTACGAGCATGTTTGACTGCTTTTACACCCATTTCGACGACGTCATCGTAACTGCGACGAAGTTTGTCTTGAACGTGAACGGTGGAAGTAGAAATAAAGGTATGGATTCGGAACTGGTCTGCAACTTTTAAAGCTTCGGCTGCGGCATCAATATCTTTCGCAACGGCTCGCGAAAGGGCACAAATTCGACTGTTCTTAATGTTGCGAGCGATGGTTTGTACCGACTCAAAATCACCAGGAGAAGAAACAGGAAAACCCGCTTCAATAACATCAACGCCGAGCCTTTCAAGCGCATAGGCAATCTGCAGTTTTTCTTTAACCGTCAAGCTTGCTGACAACGCTTGTTCGCCATCACGCAAGGTGGTGTCGAAAATAATGACTTGATCATTCATGTTTACTTCCTTAGTGATTATGTGCATCTGCACGAGTTAATCGTTTACTTCCGGTATTTAGATATAAAAAAACCCGCATCTGAGTGCGGGTTTGTTGTAATTCTGTGTGGTTGTTTTTCTTCCACAGCCTACCCGCGCGATTATGTCACGATAAGGAGGAGGCTCAGCAGGATAGAAAAACGGTTCATCATTGTTAACGATTCCTTTAGGGGCGTTAAATAATCCACATATTTAAGTTAACAAATTAGTACCGCACTCAACGGACAACGTCAACCCTAAAGTGTGTTTTTTATTCATCTTAGATCAGTTCCAGCGGCAAACTGCCAGTTTAACAGATGAATCGTCGGTTGGTATTTCAATAATGTGTTCTGGAAGAGCAGGTTGAACCAATGACCACTCGTCCATGCTGGTGAGCTTGTCATCGAAACTCAGTCAAAGTTTCACCTGCCTGTCACCAACTCGAATTAAGTTTAAGCAAGATAGGTAATAAAAGGAGCTGGAAATGCGTTCAATGGAGCCCATTGTTAAGTTTGATTTAGCGTTTTCCCTATTCTGTTCACAACATAAATTTTGTTATCCAGTGTCGCGTTTAAGTAAGGTGATTTCTCACACGGGAGATGGCCATCTATACGCTTTGCTCGGACTTTTCGCTTTTGTTTATGGTGGTGTGGAAGGGCGAACATTTCTTGCTGTTGGTTTGTGCGCTTTTGTTATAGAACTGCCGATCTATTGGTTGGCTAAAAACCTATTTAAACGTCGTCGCCCAGAAGAGCTTTCCGATTTAGTCACTTCTTTTATTACACCTTCAGACCGCTATAGTCTGCTGTCTGGGCATACTGCCGCTGCTTTCCTGATGGCGACTGTAATCGGTCATTTTTATATGGAATGGCAGCTATTTGCGTTTGTTTGGGCGGCCTTGATTGCAAGCTCAAGAATTTTGTTAGGCGTTCATTTCTTAACGGACGTTCTTATCGGCGTATTGCTTGGAGTCGGTAGCGCGCAGTTCGCTCTGATCGCATTGGGGATGAATGGATGAAAATATTGTACGGAGTTCAAGGGACAGGCAATGGACATATTGCGCGTGCTCGTGCGATGGCAAAATGTCTCGCTAATGAAGGTTTAGATGTTGATTACCTCTTTACGGGAAGAAATGAGCAGCACTATTTCTCGATGGAAGCATTTGGCCATTTTCAAACTCGGGCAGGTCTTTCATTTGCTACCCGCAAAGGTAGGGTAGATATGGCTAAGACACTGGTGTCGAATAATCTTTGGAAATTTTGGCGTGATGTCAGTCAGTTTGATTTGTCCGATTATGACTTAGTACTGAATGACTTTGAGCCAGTATCTGCTTGGGCCGCTAAAAGGCAGAAGATTCCCTCGATCAGTATTAGTCATCAAAATGCTTTTCGTTACTCGGTACCGATCAAAGGAGCGAGTTGGCTGGACAAACTGGTTATTAAGCATTTTGCCCCAGCCACACACCATATTGGCTTGCACTGGTATCACTTTGACCAGCCTATCCTCCCTCCGATTATTCACACTGAGAAGGGGCACTGGAGGGAAGAAGACTATGTGCTCGTTTACTTGCCATTTGAAAGCTTAGCTGACATCACGGATTTGTTGCTACGCTTCTCAAATCAGAAGTTTGTATGTTATCACCCAGAGATTGTAGAGCCTCAAGTGCTTGCCAATATTCACTGTTTGCCACTTAGCCTCGACTCGTTTCAATCTCATTTACAGCGTTGTGAAGGTGTTATTGCAAATGGGGGATTTGAGCTGCCTTCAGAGGCGTTGACTCTAGGAAAAAAACTGTTGCTGAAACCTTTAAGTGGCCAGTTTGAGCAGATAAGTAATGTCGCGACATTGGAAGGACTTGGCTTGGCATCGTGTATGGATGATTTAGATGCATCCGCAGTGAGGCGATGGCTTGATGAAGACTCGGCTGAAAGTGTCCAATATCCTGATGTGGCCGCAGCGATCGTGAGCTGGATTAAACAAGGCAATTGGGACGACCAATCTCTATTGACTGAAAGCCTGTGGGAAAAAGTCGATTTCCCGAGCTATGCGATTAACGTATAGATCTTCTTTACTTAGCGTAAAATGGCTTCAAACTATTGATGCCATTTTTACGTTGTTATTGTCATTGATAAGCCCCGCCCATAAATCCCTTTCTAAAAATAAGTTAGAAATTAATATCAAATAGATCTAATAATCACTATAAAAACGACCTTGATGTTTTTTTATTATCTTTTTAAGTAATTGTTTTTGAAGGGTTCAGTGTCGAGTTAAGTAAAAAATACTGATTAATTGTCAATCTTATTGCTAATTGCTGAATTATTCGTTGATAGTAGTGATTCGCCATAAAGTATCTAACAACTAAATATAATGGATGCGGCGAACCTTTGGTTTTCTATTCCCAACTTATTTTGAAGTTAGTAACCATTTACGTTGATGAATTAAAGAGGCTTGCCCAATGATTGAAAAAAAAGAGTCTATGAGTGCTATCGCTAGCTATCGCATGGAAAGTACTTTACGTGGAGTAGATTTAAACCTTTTAACTGTGTTCGATGCGGTCATGCAAGAACAAAACATCACTCGCGCTGCGCATAATCTGGGTATGTCACAGCCAGCAGTAAGTAACGCTGTAGCGCGTCTTAAAGTGATGTTTAATGATGAGCTATTTATGCGTCAGGGACGCGGTATTCAACCGACTCAACGAGCTCGTCAGCTGTTTGGTCCTGTTCGTCAGGCTCTGCAACTTATTCGTAATGAATTACCAAGCTCAGTTTTCTCCCCAGAGACATCTACTCGTCTATTCAAACTGGCAATTTGCAGCCCATGTGACATGCGTTTTGCGCCAAAGATTATGTCAACGATTCACGAGCTTGCACCTAATGTACAGCTCCACCTAGATGCTGAATTCGATCGCCAACTTGCAGAGAGAATGCGTTACCAAGAGATCGACTTTGTTATCGATTATGCTCGTTTTGATGAGCAAGGCTTTTCAAGCACAGAAATCTTCCAAGATGAGTTGGTTGTAGTGGCATCTAAAGCACACCCACGTATTCAAGGGTCAGTAAGCCCAGCACAATTGTTTGGTGAACGTCATGCTAAGTTATCTAAAGTTCACGGTCAGCGTAGCTTCTCTGAGCAAGCGTACCGAGATCTGGATGTTCAGGCATACTATGAGGGTACGAGCCTAAGCAACGTTCTCTACGTTGTAGGTCAATCTGAGCTAGTGACAATCGCGCCACGCTGGATGGTCGAAAATGCAGCAAACAAAGAGCAGTTGCAAGTCATCGAGCTCCCGTATGAAAACGGTCAAATCAGTGGCTTCTTAAGCTGGCATGAATCAAGCGAAAAAGACAAGGGTCATATCTGGCTGCGCGATCAGCTGATGATGATCTGCGGCGAAGTGGTTGCCCTAAAGTAATTGTCAGTATTCACTGACAGGAAAAGTCTTGGATGGTTCGCGCCATTCAAGGTTTTTTACTATTTTAATTGATAACTTTGATGCTCATCAGTTGCCTTTTCTAACCCGAAATGTACACTTGTGCGCTTAATAAAGCTTACAGGTGTAAGCTAAAGGTAGTAAAGATGGCCAACCTAGATTTTCACATTGTAAAACGAATTCGAGAACAGATTGCGAAAGGCAGCGACCACATTGCGCTCAAACATAAAGTGGGCAATATGTGGAATGGTATTAGCTGGAAGCAGTTTGGTCAGCAAGTTGATTCTCTTTCACTTGCACTATTGGCTCAGGGAATACGAGTTCAAGACAAGATTGGTATCTTCTCCAACAACATGCCACAGTGGACAGTGGCAGATTTCGCAGCATTACAACTGCGTGCCGTCACAGTACCTATTTATCCAACCAACACTGCCGCTCAGTCAGCTTACATCCTGCAGAATGCGGATGTCCGAGTATTATTTGTCGGTGAGCAAGCTCAATTTGACGCAGCTGTATCCATCTTTGACCAATGCGAACAATTAGAACTGATTGTGGCTATGTCCGATGACGTACAAGTTGGCGAACATAGTTTTGCTATTGGTTGGCAAAAATTCATTGCTCAGTCGAACGAAATGCATCAACCAGAATTGAATGCCCGATTAGAGCAGGTATGCTTCGATGACCTACTAACACTTATCTACACATCGGGTACAACTGGGCAGCCTAAGGGCGTAATGTTGGATTACGCGAATATTGCTGCACAGTTGGAAGGTCACGACCAGAGATTAAGTTTGAGTGAATCTGATGTGTCGCTCTGTTTCTTACCTCTTTCGCATGTATTTGAGCGCGCTTGGACGTTCTACGTGCTGTACAAAGGGGCGACGAACTGTTACCTACAAGACACTATGCAAGTTCGTGAAGCCTTGAGTGAAGTGCGCCCGACAGTGATGTGTGCGGTGCCTCGCTTCTACGAAAAGATCTTTTCAGCGATTCATGAAAAAGTGGCTAAAGCACCATTTATTCGCAAAGTTTTATTTACTTGGGCAGTAAATATGGGTGCCAAAATGGCATTGTGCCATCAAGAAGGGCGCAAACCTTCCGTTGCTCTGAAGAAAGCGCATGTATTGGCAGACAAGCTGGTCTTGTCAAAGCTACGTGCTTTGCTTGGCGGTCAAATCAATTTCATGCCGTGTGGTGGCGCTAAGCTCGATGAAACCATCGGTCGCTTCTTCCATGCGATTGGTATCAACGTAAAGTTGGGTTACGGCATGACAGAGACCACAGCGACCGTATCGTGCTGGGATGATAAATGTTTCAATCCTGACTCTATAGGTATGTCGATGCCGGGCGCTCAGGTCAAGATTGGTGAGAACAACGAGATTCTTGTTCGTGGTCCAATGGTCATGCGTGGTTACTACAAAATGCCGGAAGAGACAGCGAAAACCTTTGACGAACATGGCTTTCTGAAAACAGGTGATGCTGGTCATATCGATGAGAATGGCAATTTGTTCATTACAGACCGAATCAAAGAGCTAATGAAGACGTCGAATGGTAAGTATATCGCTCCACAAATGATTGAAGGCGCAATCGGCAAAGATCATTTTATCGAGCAGATTGCTGTTATTGCGGATACGCGCAAATTTGTCTCTGCTCTGATAGTGCCGTGTTATGACTCGTTAGAAGAATACGCTAAAGAGCTCAACATCAAATATCATGATCGGGTCGAGTTGATTAAGCACCATCAGATAGTCGAAATGCTAGAAAAGCGCGTCAATGACTTACAAAAAGAGTTGGCGAAGTTTGAGCAAGTGAAGAAGTTCAAGTTATTGCCGAAAGCCTTCTCTATGGACGATGGTGAACTGACACCGACACAAAAACTGCGTCGTAAGGTGATTAACGACAAGTATCAAGATGAAATCGAAGAAATGTACAAGGACAAGTCGGATAAAAACTAATATTTCCGATAGTTAATTTTCTGAGTGATTAAAAATCCCCCAACAAGCAAGTTCGCTTGCTGGGGGATTTTTTATTGTGCTTATATGATGGTTTTGATGTTGCTTATTCATGTGGCTTGAAAAAAAGAACAGAATTTATTACTTAATTTCTAGTTTTTGCAGGTGATTGAATCTGTTTGAGAGGGTTGTTTTAGACTCATGTTGCTATAAATAATTACTTTCCAGTGCAATCTTCAAAGTGGGAGATAAATCGCATTAGACCCGTTGATAATAAAACGTTACATTTGTTGCGTTACTTTGCTTTATGTTACCTATGAGCAAGACATAGCCGAAAAAGTGGAAATATTTCGAATTAGGCTACGAATAAGACCTAGACTATGGAAAACCAGCTCATCAGATTGACCTTATCCGATGACAAACTGGTTTAAGGAGAAAAATATGGCAGCAATGTTGTCCGGAGCAGAGATGGTTGTTCAATCTCTGATCGAAGAAGGCGTAGAACAGATCTTTGGCTACCCAGGCGGTTCTGTTTTAGATATCTACGATGCGCTTCACGCAAAAACTGATCAAATTAAGCATGTACTCGTTCGTCATGAACAAGCAGCAACTCATATGGCTGATGGCTATGCACGAGCCACTGGCAACCCAGGTGTAGTGCTTGTCTGTTCTGGCCCTGGTGCTACCAACACCATTACCGGTATTGCGACGGCGTATATGGACTCTATTCCAATGATCGTAATTTCGGGCAACGTACCGAATAACATGATTGGTAATGACGCATTCCAAGAGTGTGATATCGTGGGTGTATCTCGCCCAGTTGTTAAACACAGTTTCTTAGTAAAGAAAGCTGAAGACATTCCTGAAACGGTTAAGAAAGCCTTCTATATTGCAACCACCGGTCGCCCTGGCCCTGTACTTATTGATTTACCTAAAGATGTAATGAATCCTCAGGTTAAGCTGCCGTATGAGTACCCTCAAGCTATTTCAATGCGCTCTTACAAACCGACAACGACTGGTCACAAAGGTCAAATCAAGAAAGGTCTGAAGACCCTTCTAGAAGCAAAACGACCTGTGCTGTATGTAGGTGGTGGCGCCGTTATTTCTGGTGCAGAAGAGCACCTAACTAAATTGGCTGAAGCGCTAAATCTACCTGTAGTCAGTACTTTGATGGGGCTTGGTGCATTCCCCGGCACTCATAAAAATTCCTTAGGCATGTTGGGTATGCATGGTGTGTATGAAGCCAATATGGCGATGCATAGAGCGGATCTCATTTTTGGTGTCGGCGTTCGCTTTGATGACCGAACCACAAATAATCTAGAGAAGTACTGCCCAGACGCTAAAGTAATGCATATCGATATTGATCCTTCATCAATCTCGAAAAACGTGAAAGCGGATCTGCCTATTGTAGGCTCTGCAGAAAAAGTTCTCGAAAGCATGGTTAAACTGCTTGAAGAGCAGGGTAGCACGAACGATCAAGATGCTTTAAATCGCTGGTGGGATGAGATCCAAGTGTGGCGTGATCGTGAGTGTTTGTCTTATGAGACATCACCTGAGCGTATTAAGCCTCAGCAAGTTATTGAAACCTTGCACAAGCTGACAAATGGCGACGCTTATGTTGCTTCTGATGTAGGTCAGCACCAAATGTTTGCAGCCCTTTACTACCCATTCAATAAACCTCGCCGCTGGATCAACTCTGGTGGTCTTGGCACGATGGGCTTCGGTCTACCAGCAGGTATGGGTGTTAAGTTCGCCAAGCCTGAAGAAGAAGTGGTGGTAGTGACTGGTGACGGCAGTATCCAAATGAATATTCAGGAACTATCGACAGCAATGCAATACGATATCCCTGTTAAAATCATTAACTTGAATAACCGATTCTTAGGCATGGTAAAACAATGGCAAGACATTATTTACCAAGGCCGTCATTCAAACTCATATATGAGTTCTGTTCCTGATTTTGCCGCCATTGCTGAAGCTTATGGCCATGTTGGTATCCGAATTGAGTCTCCAGATCAGTTGGAATCTGGTCTAAAACAAGCACTTGATATGAAAGATCGCTTAGTGTTTGTTGATATCAATGTGGACGAGACTGAGCATGTATACCCAATGCAGATCAAAGGTGAGGGTATGGACAAAATGTGGTTAAGCAAGACGGAGAGAACGTAATTATGAGACACATTATTTCACTACTAATGGAAAACCAACCGGGGGCTTTATCGCGTGTTGTTGGTCTGTTTTCTCAACGTGCTTACAACATCGAATCTCTAACGGTTTCACCGACAGATGATGAAACATTATCGCGTTTAAACATTACAACCATCTCTGATGACATGGAACTGGAGCAGATCCAGAAGCAACTTAACAAACTGATTGATGTCCTTAAAGTGCAGGAAGTGACAGAGCTTGACCATATCGAACGTGAACTTATGATGGTGAAAGTGAAAGCCAGCGGTTTTTCACGTGCGGAAGTTAAACGTACTGCTGATATCTTCCGTGGTCAGATTGTTGATGTCACGGCTTCCCAGTACACGGTACAGATGGCAGGAACCAGCGAGAAACTTGATGCCTTTATTCAGGCCATTTCTGAAGTAACAGAAGTGATCGAAGTTGCGCGCAGTGGTGTAGTTGGAATCGCTCGTGGTGAACGCGCTTTAAAACCTTAAAAGTCGCTGTTTAGCCAATAAAAAAACCACCGTATAACGGTTAACTCCGATCAGTTAAGTAAATGATCAGTTGAACGATCCTGTGGTTGGTTGAAAATACCCTCAAACATTTCATATTTGAGGGTATTTTTTATGTTGGCTCACTGGCTTATTGATGTTGATGACTTCGCTTCTCCTGATTCACTTA
>NZ_JATABH010000068.1:0-25303 GCF_036533775.1 Vibrio sp. M260112
TTAGACTCAAGAGTCTAACCAGTGCGGAGCGGTAGTTCAGTTGGTTAGAATACCGGCCTGTCACGCCGGGGGTCGCGGGTTCGAGTCCCGTCCGCTCCGCCACTTATTCCAGACCCCAGCAGAAATGCTGGGGTCTTTTTGTTTTTATCCGTGTATGTTTCTCATCGACCAAGGCATGTCGATGGCTTGCCGTCCCGACCGTCCATCTCTTATTCACACTAGGCTTTGGTTGTTATAAAAGCCCGTCGCTTACGCCACGGGCTTTTTGTGTATTAGGGAGCAGGAGTGCTTCAGGTATGGAAATCGG
The DNA here is from genome assembly GCF_036533775.1 of Vibrio sp. M260112. Classification (NCBI taxonomy): domain Bacteria; kingdom Pseudomonadati; phylum Pseudomonadota; class Gammaproteobacteria; order Vibrionales; family Vibrionaceae; genus Vibrio; species Vibrio sp. M260112. Next base: position 308 of record NZ_JATABH010000068.1, read on the forward strand.
GTACGGGCTGTGGATTACGCGCTTTTGAGATGGCATTAATATTCTAGTTTTTCGCTCCAAACAAAAAGGGTTGACGCTTTCACGCCAACCCTCCGATCTTTTCTCGCTTCTCGCTTCTCGCTTCTCGCTTAAAGAATAATATCTCTCACTTCAGCATCTTTGCGTTCTAGATAGTGGATAGATTTAATTCGACGGATAGTACGACAGCGGCCACGGATTAATAGCGTCTCCGTTGTCGCGATATTACCTTGGCGTGTAATGCCTTCTAGAAGATCACCTTTAGTAATACCAGTTGCTGAGAACACGACATTGTCGCTGCGAGCCATATCTTCCATAGTGAGCACTACATTCGCCTCGACGCCCATTTCTTCACAGCGTTTAAGCTCTGCTGCGCCATAAATGCGGTTTTCTTCTGTATTCCCTTTCACTTCATGGCGAGGCAGTAGACGACCATGCATGTCGCCGTCTAGTGCACGGATCACTGCGGCAGATACTACCCCTTCAGGTGCGCCACCAATGCAGTACATGACGTCTACTTCACTGTCTGGCATACATGTAAGAATCGATGCTGCCACATCACCATCAGGGACGGCAAATACACGCACACCCATTGCCTGCATTTCAGCGATAACGCCATCGTGACGAGGCTTAGCTAGCGTAATTACAACTAGAGTATCAAGGCTTTTACCCAGCGCTTGTGCGACGTTCTCTAGGTTTTCTTTTAGTGGCTTGTGTAAGTCGATGCAACCTTTTGCGCCTGGACCTACAACGAGCTTTTCCATATACATATCAGGTGCTTTTAAAAAGCTTCCCTTTTCGCCAGCAGCGAGTACCGCTAATGCGTTAGATTGGCCCATCGCCGTCATGCGAGTGCCTTCGATAGGGTCTACCGCGATATCGACTTCGTCGCCACCTAGGCCGACATTTTCACCGATGTAGAGCATAGGAGCATCATCGATCTCGCCTTCGCCGATAACGATTTCGCCACTGATCTCAGTTTTGTTGAGTAAGCTACGCATTACTTCTACAGCGGCACCGTCGGCTGCATTCTTATCGCCACGGCCAAGCCATTTGTAGCCTGCCAGTGCTGCACCCTCGGTAACTCGAGAAAATGCCATTGCTAAATCGCGTTTCATGATGACTCCAAGTAAAGGATAAAGAGAAAAAACAAAAACGGCAGGATTTTACCATATCAAAAAGGAAACGTTTGCTTTTTTGCCTATAAGGTCATTGAACAGGATCAATTTAGTCGCTTAAATAGAGCATATTTCGTCGCTTTTGACTCAGATGTAAAGCTATTGTCAATTTGCGCTGTTTTTTTAAGCGAATGATGAAAAATATCCAAGATAGGGCGTGTCTATCAGCGCTCGGCTGAGTAGAATGGAACAAAACGGGTTTGGATCATCGATGACCAAAACCTTTCCCCGAATAACAAATAGGTAGGCCAAGATGTCTTTTGAAGTATTAGAACAGCTAGAAGCAAAAATCCAAACTGCAGTTGATACTATTGCCCTTCTGCAAATGGAAGTAGAAGAGCTTAAAGAAGAGAAAGAGAAACTTGCGACAGAAGCAAACGAACTACGTAGCAGTCGTGAAGAGCTAGAACACAAAGCGCAGCAAATGCAGCAAGAGCATTCAGCGTGGCAGGAGCGCATCCGCAACCTACTTGGTAAAATGGACGATGTAGAGTAATAGGATAGAACCTATATTTTTCGTAGCAGGCTGGACTTGATGTTCAGCCTTTTTTGTATCGAGCGAAAAAATAAAGGCCGATAAGGTTATCGGCCATGGGAATGAGAGTTTGGCTCTGGTTAGCCTTGAGGACGTACGCCAAGTGTATGGCACAGTGCATACGTCATTTCTGCACGATTTAGCGTGTAGAAGTGGAAATCTTTAACGCCTTCACGACTTAGGATTCGTACCATATCAATTGCGTGGCTGGCGCCGACAAGCTGGCGAGTTGTTGGGTCATCATCTAGCCCTTCAAACTGCTTTTTCATCCAACCAGGAACTTTCACTGCATTCTGTGCAGCAAAGCGAGAAGCTTGCTTGAAGTTGGAAACAGGTAAAATGCCCGGAACAATCTCTACGTCGATACCCGCTGCCACACAGCGGTCACGAAAACGCAGGTAGCTCTCAACATCAAAAAAGAATTGCGTAATAGCGCGGTTCGCACCAGCATCAACTTTGCGTTTTAGGTTGAGAAGATCCGCCTGAGCACTCTTTGCTTCAGGGTGTACTTCTGGGAATGCCGCGACTGAAATGTCGAAGTCATGGCGAGCTTTTAACAACTCGACTAAATCAGAAGCATACATTTCAGGTTTACCACCACCCGGTGGGATGTCACCACGAAGGGCCACGATGTTGTGAATGCCGTTCGCCCAGTAGTCATCTGCAATTTGGATCAGTTCTTCGCGAGAGGCGTCAATACACGTTAGGTGTGGAGCTGCGACTAAGCCAGTTTCTGCCTTAATCTCTTTAATGATGGAGTGAGTTCTATCGCGTTCACCTGAGTTTGCACCGTAAGTCACAGAGACAAATTTTGGCTTAAGATTTTTTAGACGGTGTACAGAATTCCACAGTGTTTCTTCCATTTTTTCACTGCTAGGTGGAAAAAATTCAAATGAAACATTGATGTTGTCAGAAAGCTCAGCGACATTCTGATTTAAGGCGTCGATATGACTAGCGTGTGTGTATCCCATCTTACTCTCTCCCAATGGCCATCCATGCCAAAAAACTCATAATTCCCAATCGACGTTTAGACGTCTATATGTCTACAGAATGAATTGAATACGATTTAATGTCAACTCTGTAATTATGAATTTTTCTCAAGTTGATTATGAGTGGGTTTCAAGTTGATTGGCAACCCATGATTTTGTTTGCTATTTGAGATAGAGCAAGGGCGCTAAATCATTTAGCGCCCTAGAGGTTAAAGTAAACTGGATAGTAGATTTAGGTCGGATTGAATTGCGCCTGCGGTGACCTCTCGGCCTGCTCCTGGTCCACGTATTACCAATGGGTTGTCTTTATACCATTTACTTTCAATGGCGAAGATGTTGTCACAAGGGAGTAGATTAGCTAACGCATGCTCTTTGTTGAGTGCCTCAACGCCGACGGTTGCAGTGCCGTTTTTCTCAAGTCGAGCAACATAGCGCAGTACTTTATCTTCTCTTTGTGCCTTTTTAAGACGTTCAGCCAGCAGTTCACTGAGTAACTGGCTTTGATCAAAAAACTCATCGATAGTTAGACCTGTGAGCTCTAGAGGCACGAGACTTTCGACTTTTACTGATTCTGGCTCAATGACAAGCCCTGATTCACGCGCAAGAATAACCAGTTTGCGCATGACGTCTGAGCCATCGAGATCGTGGCGAGGATCGGGTTCAGTTAATCCTTGCTGCCATGCCAGATCGACGAGCTCTGAAAATGGTACGCTGCCATCGTACTGTTGGAAAAGCCAAGAGAGCGTGCCTGAAAAAATGCCAGACAGCGCAAGGATGTCGTCACCACTTTCACGTAAGTCTCTAACGGTGTGATTGATCGGTAATCCTGCACCAACGGTAGCATTGTAAAGCCAGTGACGGTTGATCTTGGCAAATGCATCTTGTACTTGATGGTAGTATTCGCTGGAAGCGGACCCTGCTACCTTATTTGCAGAGATCAAATGCATCCCTTGCTCTGCGATCTCTAAGTAGCGTTCTGCCAGCGTCTTACTTGCGGTGACATCTAAGATGACAAGGTCATCATAGCCTTGAATGGAACCGAGCACCTTAATCCAATCACTGCCCTCGTGACTGATCGCTTCTTCATCAAAATGAGTTGCGACTTGGGCTGCATCAATGCCATTTGGGTTAAACCAATAAGTCTGGCTATCGATAACAGCAACTAACTCAAAGTTCATTCCATGGCGTTTTTCTAGCTCAGTTTTCTGTTCGGAGAATAGTGCCAGCCAACTGGAGCCGATATTGCCTTTGCCACACAGTGCAATAGCGACTCGTTTTTGCGCTTGGAAAAGCTGACTGTGAATCGATTTGACCAGTAGTTTAGTGTTTGCCTTACGTAGCACTGCAATAAGGCTAAGGCCTGATAAGGATTCAGAGATAAACTCAACTGGCGAGTTCTTTAGCTGTTGGTAGAAACCATAACAATGGTTGGCATTCTTTGTCACACCGGCACCAACGGCGGCGACCATCGAGTAACCTTCTTTTAGTTTGATTTCCGCTTCAAACGCTGCGTCTTGTAAATGCTCTAAAGCACCGCCAACAATTTCGCTGGTATACGCTAAGCGGATAGAGTGTTGGTCTGGTTGAACCTCGTAGGTAAGAGGTTCAAGCTGGGCACGTTTGAGGCTAGCAAGTACCTCATTTTCAATACGTTGGAAATCATGTCGAGAAGAGAAGTAAAGTTCGATCAATAGCACTTCATCGAGAGATGAAATGATTTTAGCCCCTCTTCCTGATGCCAATACACGTTCAATACGAGTTGAACCTGACTCTGGCTGATAGCTACAGCGAAGGTGCAAATCCATCGAGCTTTGAGCGACAGGTTGTAAGGTTCTGCTGTGGAGAACTGGCGCTGCTAGTCGTGCCAACTCGCTTGCTTCGTCTAAGCGTAATAGTGGTAAGAGACAGGCGTCGGAGACCAATCTTGGATCTGCGCTATATACACCCGCAACATCGCTCCAGATAGTGACACGGTTTGCTTCCGCGAGAGCACCAATCACGGTTGCAGAGTAGTCAGAGCCATTTCGTCCTAAGAGAACAGTGTGTCCTTGCTTATCTTGTGTCATGAAGCCTGTAATCACGATACGATGATGGACATGTTGCGCAAGCACTTCTTTAATTAATGGATAAGAAGCACCACAATCAACTTCAGGTTGAGTGCCTGCTTCTGCACGAAGGAAGGCGCGGGCATCTTGCGCGACAGCAGGTAACTTGGTTTGGCAGAGCAAGGCAGCAAGCAGGCGAGACGACCAGACCTCTCCATGGCCAAGCACCGCCGCTTTTTGTGCTTCGTTGAGAGGGAAAGTTAATTCTCCCAAGGTACTGAATTCATCCTGAAGAGTAGCGAGTAGTTGCTGTTTAGTTTCGCCTTCAATCAGCTCTTCAACGAGTTCAGTTTGAAATACTCGTAAGGATTGGAGTTCTTCATGAGCAATGCGCCCATCAGTTGCGAGCCCTTCAAGAAACGCGATCAGTCGGTTCGTTGTTTTACCAGCCGCAGAGACAACGATGAGATCATCCGGTCTTGAGTACTCTTTTAGGATACCCACTACGCGGCGATAACATTCAGGATCCGCTAAGCTACTTCCGCCAAATTTATGTAGCTGACGTTCATGAGACATTATTGAGCCTCCGCTGTTTTAGCAAATGCTTGCTTTAAATCTGCAATTAAGTCGTCTGCATCTTCAAGCCCGACAGAGATACGTAGCAGTTGCTGTGACACTCCAGCTTCCGCTAGCGCCTCTTCTCCCATTGCTCGATGGGTCATAGATGCAGGATGGCAAATTAGGCTTTCTACGCCACCTAGAGATTCAGCCAACGAAAATAGCTCTAGTTCGCCAACAAAGTATTTAAGCTGTTCGAAAGTACCTGCAAACTCGAAACTGAGCATCGATCCAAATCCGGTTTGTTGCTTCTTAGCAATGTCATGACCAGGATGATCAGGCAGGCTAGGGTGATAGATTTTGCCTACAAGTTGTTGAGTCTGAAGGTAGCTGAGAATTTTGCTAGAACTCTCTTCATGGACTTTCATTCGTGCTCCGAGTGTTCGTATGCCACGTAGTGTCATGTAACTGTCGAAAGGAGTGCCGGTGGCGCCGATACAGTTACCCCACCACGCTAACTCTTCCGCGTGTTGTTCATTTTTGGTAATCACCACGCCGCCAATAACGTCTGAATGACCATTGATGTATTTAGTCGTTGAGTGAATGACAAAATCTGCACCAAGCTCAAGAGGTTTCTGGAATACAGGAGTCAAAAAGGTGTTGTCGACCGCAACCAATGCGCCGACCTTTTTGGCTTTTTGGCAAACACTTGCGATGTCAACGACTCGAACCAATGGATTTGACGGTGTTTCTAAGAGGATCAGTTTAGGCTTTTGCGCCAATGCCTCTTCGAGGGCTTGCTGGTTTGATTGGTCAACAAACAGGACTTTGAAATCCCCTTTGTTGGCACGAGTGTTAAATAGTCGGTAGGTGCCCCCGTAGCAATCGTGAGGTGCGACGATAATATCGCCAGGGCTCAAGAAGGCTGACACCCATAAATTAAGGGCGGATGTACCGCAGTTAGTGACCACTGCCCCTTTGCCTGACTCAAGTTCATATAGGGCGGTTTCTAGTAGGCCTCGGTTTGGGTTGCCAGAGCGAGTGTAATCGTACTTAGGCACTTCTCCGAAAGCTGGGAACCCATAGTTGGTCGAAAGGTAAATGGGTGGAACAACTGCGTGATGTTGAGTGTCAGACTCGATACCAGTACGTACCGCGATTGTGGCTGGTTTACGGGTGCTCATAAATGTTTCCTTTCGACCTTAAATGACTTTTTCAATGGAATAGGCTATAAGCTCTTAAGAGCCATATCGTGGCCATCCCAATCCTTTATTCAATTTACTTTACTTGCCATTTTATAGGACGTCAATACTTCTAGACGTCTATATGTCTTTGCTTGTGGCTATAAATACCGCTAAAATTGGGGTTTCTATTTTCAAACATAAAAATTGATAAAAGGTGCGCAATGGCAGATTGGAATGGCGAATACATTAGCCCATATGCTGAGCATGGAAAGAAAAGCGAACAAGTAAAGAAGATTACTGTTTCTATTCCATTGAAAGTATTAAAGGTTTTAACAGATGAGCGTACACGCCGTCAGATTAATAACCTACGCCACGCAACAAATAGTGAGCTATTGTGTGAAGCATTTTTGCATGCTTATACAGGGCAACCGTTGCCTACAGATGAAGATTTACGTAAAGACCGCCCTGACGACATTCCTACTGAAGTGAAGAAACTGATGACGGAAATGGGCATTGAGTTCGAAGCGTTTGATGACGAATAACAAAAAATATTAGCACCTTTATTTTTCGCTGAAAGCCGATAACATCATCAAAAATAAAAAAAACCGCTGAATATGACAGCGGTTTTTTTGTCTTTATCACCTCAGAAACAATGGATTATTGTTCCATGTAGCTTGCTGGCATTTCAATGCGAGCGACACCTGAGTCTACCGCGGCTTGAGCAACTGCTTTTGCAACGCGTGGTAGTAGGCGAGGATCCATTGGTTTAGGAATGATGTAACCCGGGCCAAAAGACAGGGCGTCAACACCTGCTGCAGTGAGTACTTCAGCCGGCACTTCTTCTTTGGCTAGCTGACGAATTGCGTCGACTGCTGCTAACTTCATCTCATCGTTGATTTCACTTGCACGCACGTCGAGCGCACCGCGGAAAATGAATGGGAAGCACAGTACGTTGTTGACCTGGTTAGGGTAGTCACTGCGACCTGTGCCCATAATCAGATCCTGACGTACTTGGTGAGCAAGTTCAGGTTTGATTTCTGGATCTGGGTTAGAACATGCAAATACCACTGGCTTGTTTGCCATTAAAGCAAGCGCTTCAGGAGAAAGTAGGTTTGGACCTGATACACCTAGGAACAGATCAGCACCTTCAATCACGTCTTCTAGAGTGCGCTTGTCAGTATTGTTGGCAAACAGTTGTTTGTATTCGTTCAAATCATCACGGCGAGTGTGGATGACGCCCTTGCGGTCAAGCATGTAGATCTTCTCACGCATAGCGCCACATTTAATCAGTAGTTCCATACATGCGACAGCCGCAGCACCTGCACCTAGACAGACAATCGTTGCGTCTTCGAGTTTCTTGCCTTGTAGCTCGATAGCGTTAAGCATGCCAGCTGCAGTAACAATCGCAGTACCGTGCTGGTCATCGTGGAAAACAGGAACATCACAGCGTTCAATCAGCTGCTTTTCAATCTCAAAACAGTCGGGTGCTTTAATGTCTTCTAGGTTGATGCCGCCAAACGTATCAGCAATATTCGCAACCGTATCGACGAACTCTTCGATAGTGCGGTGTTTGACTTCAATATCAATAGAATCTAGACCTGCAAAGCGTTTGAATAGAAGAGCTTTGCCTTCCATTACTGGCTTAGAGGCAAGAGGACCTAAATTACCAAGACCAAGAATCGCGGTGCCGTTAGAGATAACAGCGACCATGTTGCCTTTAGAAGTGTATTTGTAAACGTTGTCTGCATTTTGTGCGATTTCACGTACTGGTTCTGCTACGCCTGGGCTGTATGCCAAAGCAAGGTCTTTAGCGGTTTCTGCTGGCTTTGTAAGTGCGATCTCAATTTTCCCTGGAGTAGGGATTGCGTGGTAATCCAATGCTTGTTGACGAAATTGTTCTTCAGGGGATAGTTCTTGGCGATTGTCGTCTGACATAGGTGTAGGTACTCGTTAATAATTATATGGAAAGGGGGAATCCATTCTAGAGTAACTAAGTCAAGCTGCCTAGGTGAGAATGCGAGCTAAAGCAAGAAAAAGTAGTAAATGACTGGAGATAAGACCAGATGAATAGAGATATAGCTAGCGAATATCGCCAATTGTAATAGATTCGCCTGAAAAATGAGTAGCGAGCAAAGAGCAGAGAACAAAAAAGGACGCCTGGGCGTCCTTTTTTAATTCGGTAACAAGGAAGTTATTACTTCTTGCTTGATAGAGCACCGAAACGCTTGTTGAAGCGATCAACACGGCCGCCTGTATCAACGATACGTTGCTTACCAGTGTAGAATGGGTGACATTTGTCACATACGTCTAGGTGGATAGAATCTTTGTCTAGAGTTGAGTTGAACTCAAAAGAGTTACCACAAGAACAAGTCGCTTTGATTGCTTTGTATTCTGGGTGGATACCAGCTTTCATGGGAGAACCTCTGTAATAGGCCGTGTCGCTATCCGAATCTAAGCCGGACACCACACGTAGTTAATAAAAATAATCTAGGATACCGCTGCATATCAGCAAGCCATATCTCTAAGGCGCGATATAGTAATGAATACATCGGTTAGGATCAAGCCGTTTCAGCATAAAGTTGCTACTTTTTTAGCCTGATTAGGTTGAATGGTGCTGGTGTTGTTCTCTTTCAACCAATGACCTTTTCCCTTAGACTAATTAACCTCTTCTCTTACTGAACTTTAAAGCCTATATGCGACCAACTATTGCCCGTGTAGCTCTGCCTGTTCCACTGGATAAACAGTTTGATTATCAGATTCCCAGCCATATGTTTCCAATCATAGGCGGGCGTGTCTCGGTGCCATTCGGCCGTCAGACATTAGTGGGCATAGTAACGGCATTGGTTAATGAATCGGAGTTTGGTCTCGATAAGTTGAAACCGATTAAGCAAGTGCTTGATAGTCAGCCTGTTTGGTCGCAAAGCCTCTACTCCTTGCTGGTTTGGTGCAGTCAGTTTTATCAGTATCCGCTTGGCGACACTCTGTTCAATGCTATGCCGAGTGCCTTGCGTAAAGGGAAAGAGGCAGACTTTGCCACCTTAGTAGAGTGGCGGCTCACTGCAAAAGGTTGTGATCAGCTCATGCAGGGGTTTGGTCGTGCAGTAAAACAAGCAAAAGTAATGCGTATGCTCGAACATGGTTCGGTGGCACATCAAAGGTTTTTGGATGAAGAAGTCTCTTCGGCTGTTTTAAAGTCTTTAACGGAAAAAGGTTGGATAGAATCCATTGAGAACAAACCTGTGATTCGAGATTGGCGTCAAGATGTTGAGGCCAAGGTCGACAAACCCAAATTGAATTCAGAGCAAGCTATTGCAATCGCGACAGTGAATAGCGGTGAAGGCTTTGGTTGTTATCTACTTGAAGGGGTAACGGGATCGGGTAAAACCGAAGTGTATCTTAATTTGATCAAGCCAGTGCTAGAGCAAGGTAAACAAGCTCTCGTGTTGGTACCTGAAATAGGCCTGACGCCACAAACCATCAACCGCTTCAAGAAGCGATTTAATGTACCTGTAGAAGTCATTCACTCAGGTCTCAATGATACTGAACGCCTTAATGCGTGGTTGAGCGCTCGTGATAATGCATCGGGTATTGTGATTGGCACCCGCTCAGCATTATTAACCCCTTTCTCTAACTTGGGCATTATTATTGTTGATGAGGAGCATGATGCCTCATACAAACAGCAGGATAGCTTGCGTTATCACGCTCGTGATGTGGCGGTGATGAGAGCCAATAAGGAGCAAATTCCTATCGTATTGGGGTCGGCAACACCAGCATTAGAGACACTACACAATGCATTGGCGGGTAAATACCATCACTTGATCCTCTCTTCTCGTGCTGGAAACGCGACGCCAACAACGAACAAAGTCCTCGATGTTAAGGGGCTCTATTTAGAAAGTGGATTGTCCGCTCCGCTGATTGCTGAGATGCGCAAACATCTCAAGCAAGGTAATCAAGTAATGCTGTTTCTCAATCGGCGTGGCTTTTCTCCGGCACTGATGTGTCACGAATGTGGTTGGATTGCAGAGTGTAAACGGTGTGATGCGTATTACACATATCACCAATTTAGCAACGAAATTCGCTGTCACCATTGTGGTTCACAGCAACCGATTATCCACCAGTGTCAAGGATGTGGTTCAACGCACTTAGTGACCGTTGGGGTGGGGACAGAGCAGTTAGAACAACAATTGGCAGAACTTTTCCCTGAATACAAAACCATTCGTATCGACCGAGACAGTACACGTCGAAAAGGTAGTTTAGAAAGTGCATTAGGGGCTATTCGCAAAGGAGAATACCAAATTCTAATTGGTACACAGATGCTCGCAAAAGGTCATCACTTTCCTGATGTGACGTTGGTGGGGCTCTTGGACGTAGATGGCTCTCTTTACTCCAGTGACTTCCGTGCCTCTGAACGTTTAGCGCAACTCTTTATACAGGTTGCTGGTCGTGCAGGGCGAGCGAGCAAACCCGGCGAAGTCGTACTGCAAACACACCATCCTGAACACAGTTTGCTGCAAGCGTTACTGACGAAAAGTTACCGCCACTTTGCAGAAACAGCGCTACAAGAACGAAAACTGGCTCAGTTACCGCCTTATTCGTTTTTAACCCTATTTCGAGCCGAAGCCAATCAATCCGAAACAGTTGAAGAGTTTCTGCGTCAGGTTCGCCATACCTTAGAGGCACATCCGCTGTTTGATGATCTGTGCCAAGTCCTTGGCCCTACACCCGCTCCGCTAGCCAAAAGAGCAGGAAAGTATCGTTGGCAACTACTACTGCAAACGCAAAGCCGTCCTGTTATGCAGAAATTGTTGGCCAGTGCTAAGCCGGCCATCGCATTATTGCCATTGGCCAAAAAAGTGCGTTGGAGCCTCGATATTGAACCTCAAGATTTAAGTTAGCCTGCCAGTAGGTTTTATTCTAAATGGACATGTTTTTGCTTAAATAGATCATTGATGAGTCATTGCGACAATCAATATTCACACCTTTTTCATTTATTTGTGATCGAAATCTCCTCTCAGGCGCCAATTTTGTTAAATCTCCCGTAACTTTGTGTTTTGAAATGAATAAACTAGGTCGTGTGCAATGTGTTGCTCTCAAACTGTTATTTGTGAGTTAATCGTTTGCTCGAGGCATATTAATGAGAAGATAGGTATTTAGCCTACAAATCGACATCATTTTAGCCGTTGAGGTTATGAGATAAATTCCAACTAGAAGCTAAGGTGGCAACCGAGCTACCGTTGAAGGAAACGAAGAGGGTAAATTTTATATGGCGACAATGAAGGATGTTGCCCAGCTTGCAGGAGTATCAACAGCGACTGTATCAAGGGCGTTGATGAATCCGGAAAAAGTATCATCAGCGACGAGAAAAAGAGTTGAAGATGCGGTATTGGAAGCTGGTTATTCACCAAACTCGTTGGCGCGCAATTTGCGCCGCAATGAGTCAAAAACAATTATCGCGATCATTCCGGATATCTGTGATCCTTACTATACCGAAATTATTCGAGGTATTGAGGATGCTGCGATGGAGCACGGTTACATTGTTCTACTCGGCGATAGTGGTCAGCAGAAAAAAAGAGAAAGCTCATTTGTGAATCTTGTGTTTACTAAACAAGCTGATGGCATGTTGTTACTTGGTACCGATCTCCCCTTCGATGTCAGTAAGCCTGAACAGAAGAATTTGCCTCCTATGGTGATGGCGTGTGAGTTTGCGCCAGAATTAGAACTCCCAACTGTACATATCGATAACCTGACTTCCGCTTTTGAGGCGGTTAACTATCTCACGCAGATGGGGCATAAGCGCGTTGCTCAGATCTCGGGACCGCAATCGGCGGTGTTGTGTCAATTCCGCCATCAGGGCTATCAACAAGCTCTACGTCGAGCGGGTATTACGATGAATCCTAATTACTGTACGTATGGGAATTTTTCGTTTGAGGATGGTGCCAAGGCAGTACGCCAGCTGTTGGCGTTGTCTGAACCTCCAACAGCGGTCTTTTGTCATAATGATGCAATGGCTATAGGTGCGATTCAGGGAGCTAAAAAGCTCGGTATCCGAGTACCACAAGATTTATCCGTGGTTGGTTTCGATGATATCCACTTTGCACAGTACTGCGATCCACCGCTAACTACCATTTCACAGCCTCGCTATGAAATCGGTCGTCAGGCGATGCTAATGATGCTTGAGTTATTGCGTGGCCATGACGTTAGAGCAGGATCGAGACTATTGGAAACGAAACTGGTTGTTCGTGAAAGTGCTGCTCCTCCGCGAGTGCTTTAAAACATACCTCTCAGCGGCACATTTTGATGTGCCGCTTCCATTTATACTCTGTCATCAAGTGGCGATCTGCATTAACATATCGGCAGTAGTAAACAAAATTATTGATGTTAAGTAGTGGCGAATCGAGATTACGTTAAAAGAGGTCGTGGCGGAAACAGCCGCAAGCCGACCAAAAAAACATCTGCACCACGTCGTAAACCATGGCGCAGTGGCCTGTTAGCTATTTTGCTGGTGGGGGTGTTTGGTTATGGTCTGTATAGCCTCAGTAATGATCCTGAGCCACCAGCGCCAGTTGTTGAATCGGTTAAACCAAAATCGAAGCCAGCAACGCAAGCCAAACTGCCACCACCTCCAGAAGAGAAGTGGGATTATGTCGATTCGTTGCCAAGCCGAGAAGTCGAAGTAAAAGCTAAAGAGCAGGTGGTATCTGAGATTCCATATATCATGCAGTGTGGCGCTTATAAGACCGCTCAGCAAGCTGAAGCACGTAAGTTGGATATCGCTTTTCAGGGCATCAATAGTAAGATCCGTAAAAAAGAAGACAGCAGTTGGTATCGTGTTGTGCTTGGACCTTATAAGTTCAAGCGAGATGCGGAACGAGACAAGCATAAGCTACAACGCGCTAAAATCGAACCTTGCGCGATCTGGAAAGAAGCGCAGTAGAAGTTTTAAAAACGAACCCACAGGGTTCGTTTTTTTATGCCACGTAAACAGAACGGGCTCCGCCCTGTGGAGAGCTTTGCTCCAAGAAGCGAGATCGGACTGCGTCCTCAGAGAACGCTGCGCTTCGTGAGCGGGCTCCGCCCTGCGAGAGTTTAGAACGGACTTCATGTGGGGGCGGGTAGTGAGTTGATAGAACCAGGTGTTGACAGGACTTGTCCCAGCGAAGAGATAATACTCTCGCCTCTCGCCTCTCGCCTCTCGCCTCTCGCCTCTCGCCTCTCGCCTCTCGCCTCTCGCCTCTCGCCTCTCGCCGCCTCTCGCCTGCCCCTTGAATTTCCAATCCCTAAACCTCATATAATCTCTAACATTGAGATTAAAATAACTATGAGGCCCTGCTCGTGACTACCATTGTATCTGTACGTCGTAATAACAAAGTCGTCATCGCTGGTGATGGCCAAGTATCACTAGGTAACACCGTGATGAAAGGCAATGCACGAAAAGTGCGTCGTCTGTACAACAACAAAGTGCTAGCTGGCTTTGCGGGCGGTACTGCAGATGCCTTTACGCTGTTTGAAAAGTTTGAAAGTAAACTGCAAATGCATCAGGGTCATCTAACTAAAGCTGCGGTAGAGTTAGCGAAAGATTGGCGAAGTGACCGTGCCCTACGCAAACTGGAAGCTCTATTGGCTGTTGCTGATGAAACGGCTTCTTTGATCATTACTGGTAACGGTGATGTTGTTCAGCCAGAAAACGATCTGATCGCAATTGGTTCGGGCGGTAACTTTGCTCAGGCTGCGGCTACAGCTCTGCTAGAAAATACAGAATTAGATGCTCGTGAAATCGCAGAAAAGTCACTCAAGATTGCAGGTGATATCTGTGTGTTTACGAACCATTACCACACTATTGAAGAACTAGAAATTCCAGCTCAACAAGCAGCTGAATAACCAAAGATAGTGGCTAACTAATTTAAGGAAAAGATTATGTCTGAAATGACACCTCGCGAAATCGTCCATGAACTTAACCGCCATATCATTGGTCAGGACAAAGCTAAGCGATCGGTAGCGATTGCATTACGTAACCGCTGGCGTCGAATGCAGCTTGATGAAAGCCTGCGTGTAGAAGTGACACCGAAGAACATTCTGATGATTGGTCCAACGGGTGTGGGTAAAACTGAAATTGCCCGACGTCTTGCGAAGTTGGCGAACGCACCTTTCATTAAAGTTGAAGCGACAAAATTTACCGAAGTAGGTTATGTCGGTAAAGAAGTCGAAACCATCATCCGTGACCTAACGGACGTGGCGATTAAGATGACTCATCAACAGGCAATGGAAAAAGTGAAATTCCGTGCCGAGGAGCAGGCTGAAGAGCGTATTCTTGATGCACTGCTACCGCCAGCGCGTGATGTTTGGGGGCAAAATGAGCAGCGTGACGAAACTTCGTCTAACACGCGTCAGGTTTTCCGTAAAAAACTACGTGAAGGGCAGCTAGACGATAAAGAGATCGAGATCGATGTCGCAGCACCACAAATGGGTGTTGAAATTATGGCGCCTCCTGGCATGGAAGAGATGACGAATCAGCTGCAAGGCATGTTCCAGAATCTAGCGGGTGATACGAAGAAAAAGCGTAAGCTCAAAATCAAAGATGCGATGAAAGCTTTAACTGAGGAAGAAGCGGCCAAGCTTGTTAATCAAGAAGAGCTAAAGGAGCAGGCGATTTTCAACGTAGAAAACAACGGTATCGTATTTATCGATGAAATCGACAAGATCTGTAAACGTGGTGAGAGCTCGGGTCCAGATGTTTCTCGTGAAGGTGTTCAACGCGATCTCCTACCACTGATTGAAGGCAGTACGGTTTCAACCAAGCACGGTATGGTTAAGACAGACCACATTCTGTTTGTTGCTTCAGGGGCATTCCAAGTGGCAAGACCTTCAGATTTAATCCCTGAACTTCAAGGTCGTCTGCCTATTCGAGTGGAACTTGAAGCGCTGTCTAGCGATGACTTCAAACGTATCCTAACTGAGCCTAAAGCGTCTCTGACGGAGCAATACGTTGCGCTGATGAAGACAGAAGATGTCGACATCGAGTTTACGGAAGAGGGGATCATTCAAATTGCACAAGCAGCATGGACAGTGAATGAAAGAACTGAAAATATCGGTGCGCGCCGTCTACATACTGTGATGGAGCGATTAATGGATGAGATCTCATTCGAAGCGACCGATAAAGCGGGCTCCAAGCTAACGATTGATGCCGAATATGTGAAAGCGAAACTTGGTGAAACAATCGAAGATGAAGATCTAAGCCGCTTTATTCTTTAATTGAGCCACATAAAAAAGCCCGCTAACTGAGCGGGCTTTTACTTTGAGTGCTTGTTAAAGCATAAAGATAAAAATGACAGCTAGAGCAGAAATAAGACCTGCAAACGCGTAGCACGCAACTTTACCAACAATACCTGTATGGAATTTAAGATCGTGCATGCCGTGGTGAACACGGTGCATCGCATGCCACATTGGTAGTGCCAATGTCGCGATGATAAATAGCGCGCCAATGATGCTGGTTGCAAAGTCTACAACACGTTCATAGCTTAGCGCGTCAGCACTGATCACACCGAGCGGTACCAGTACACCTAGCACCAAAATTGTGATTGGTGTGATCATTGCGAACCAAGTACCGCCTGCGCCAAACAGACCCCACCAGATTGGCTCATCAGAACGTTTAGGTGCTCTATCTACAGAGAAATTCGGTTTCATCGTTAAAGCTCCTTAAACCACGATCAAGACAATAAGTGAGATGAAAGCTACCGCCGCCCACTGAGTCAGTACAATGATCTTCTTGTCGACAAGTTTACCTTTCAAGCGAATCGGCATTACTTGCGGCATCATACTGAAGAAGGTTTGAGCATGCAGTAGGCTGCCCGCTAGCGCCACGATGTTAATCGCGACGACTACTGGATTCGCCATAAAATCAAGCCAAGTTTGCCAAGCGTCAGGGCCTTTTACCAATGAACCTAAACCAACGGTTAGGAATAGAGTAAACAGGATTAGAGGCAATACAGTTGCTTCACGAAGCATGTAGAAGCGGTAAAAAGGATGATCTTTCCACCAAGTGCGTTTTACTTCACGAACGTAAGGTTTACGGTTACTCATCCTTATGCCTCCTCTGCTGTTTTCGCTGGTGTACCATCAGGCTTCAACATCGCAATAACGAAATCCATCGAAGATTCGACTTTACCTTGGTTCACTGCCGCGGCAGGGTCAACGCTCTTAGGACAAACTTCAGAACAATAACCAACAAAGGTACAGCCCCAAGCGCCGTTTTCGCCATTGATGAGTGCCATACGTTCAGCTTTACCGTTGTCACGGCTATCGAGGTTGTAGCGGTGAGCAAGCGTTAGTGCTGCTGGACCAATGAACTCTGGGTTTAGACCAAATTGAGGACACGCGGCATAACATAGACCACAGTTGATACAACCAGCGAACTGCTTGTACTTCGCCATCTGTTCAGGAGTTTGGATGTTAGTCCCATCTTCTGGCTTGCGGTCGTTACCGATAATGTATGGTTTGATCGCTTCAAGGCGCTCAATGAACGGCGTCATATCAACGATAAGATCTTTCTCAATCGGGAAGTTCGCTAGTGGTTCAATTTTCACACCGTTCGGGTAGTCACGTAAGAAGCTCTTACACGCTAGCTTAGGTACACCGTTTACCATGATGCCGCATGAACCACAGATAGCCATACGACAAGACCAGCGGTATGACAGATCTTTGTCTAGGTTATCTTTGATGTAGCCTAGCGCATCAAGCGTAGACATGGTTTCATCAAACGGTACTTCAAAGGTTTGAAAGTGTGGCTCTGCGTCATGCTCAGGGTCATAGCGCAGAATCTCGACTTTTTGGATGCGATTGCCTGACATTATGCTTGCTCCTCTGCATTCTTCTCTGCTGCTTTAGCTGCTTCTTCAGCCGCTGCTTTCTCTGCCGCTTCACCGTATAGACGAGCTTTTGGCTGTGACTTAGTGATTGTCACTGTGCTGTAGTCGATTTCAGGTGCTGCATCTTTTTTGTAGAAGGCCAGAGAGTGCTTGAGGAAGTTCACATCGTCACGCTCCGTACAACCATCATCTAGACGCTGGTGGGCACCACGAGACTCTTTACGTAAGATTGCTGAGTGAACCATAGCTTCTGCTACTTCTAGGCCATAACCCACTTCGATAGCGTATAGAAGGTCAGTGTTAAACACTTTGCCCTTATCTTTGATGCTGATGCGCTTGTAACGCTCTTTTAGTTCAGTGATTTTGTCGATCGTCGCTTGCATCAGATCTTCTTGGCGGTAGATACCACAGCCCGCTTCCATGGTGTGACCCATTTCAGTACGGATTGTTGCCCAGTTCTCATCACCTTCTTGGTTCATCAGAGCGGCAATACGTTCTTCAACCGCTTTAACTTGAGCTGCGATGGACTCTTCGTTCCAGCCTTTGAATTCAGCTGCACGTTTCACTGCTTGCTCACCCGCTACACGACCGAATACCACAAACTCAGCCAGTGAGTTTGAACCTAAACGGTTCGCACCATGCAGACCTACAGACGCACACTCACCGACGGCGAACAGACCTTTAATGCGTGTTTCACATTCGCCGTTAGTCTCAATACCACCCATGGTGTAGTGCACGGTTGGACGAATTGGGATGGGTTCTTTTGCTGGGTCTACGTTTACGTAAGCTTTAGCCAGTTCACAGATGAACGGTAGACGTTCTTGAAGGTACTCTTCACCCAAGTGGCGAAGGTCTAGGTGCACCACGTCACCCAGAGGGTGCTTGATGGTGTTGCCTTTTTGTTGTTCATGCCAGAAAGCTTGAGAAACTTTGTCACGTGGACCCAGTTCCATGTATTTGTTCTTCGGTTGACCAACTGGAGTCTCAGGTCCCATACCGTAATCTTGTAGGTAACGGTAGCCGTTCTTGTTAACGATAATACCGCCTTCACCACGACAGCCTTCCGTCATTAGGATGCCTGTACCTGGTAGACCGGTTGGGTGGTATTGAACGAACTCCATATCACGTAGAGGTACGCCGTGGCGGTAAGCCATTGCCATACCATCACCCGTAACGATACCGCCGTTCGTATTACAGTGGTAAACGCGGCCAGCCCCACCAGTAGCTAGAACAACCGATTTGGCTTTGATCGTAACCAATTCACCTTCTGACATGTGAATCGCGATAAGACCCTGAACCTCGCCTTCATCGACAAGAAGGTCGACCACAAAATATTCATCAAAACGTTTGATGTTTTGGTACTTCATCGAGGTTTGGAACAAAGTGTGAAGCATATGGAAGCCAGTCTTATCGGCAGCAAACCATGTACGTTCAACCTTCATACCGCCAAAGCGACGAACGTTAACTTCACCGTTCTCTTTTCGGCTCCATGGGCAGCCCCACTGTTCCATTTGAATCATTTCGCGAGTTGCGTTCTTCACGAAGTACTCAACAACATCCTGTTCACAAAGCCAGTCACCACCACCAACGGTATCGTTGAAATGGTTGTCTAGGCTATCTTCATCCTTGATAACTGCGGCTGAGCCACCTTCTGCAGCGACCGTATGGGAACGCATTGGATAAACTTTAGAAATCAGTGCAACTTCTAAGTCAGGGTTTGCTTCAGCTGCTGCAATAGCAGTGCGAAGACCAGCGCCGCCTGCGCCGATCACTGCGATATCTGTGGTGATAATTTGCACAGTTATCCTCCAGTGTGAAAATGCGGAATAGTCCGCTTGTTATAATTAATTGGGGTATGCCCCAAAAGTGGTAGGGCTAGTGTAGAAGAGCTACATGGCAGAAAAATTGATGTATTTGGATTTTTGCTCCGGTAATGCATATAAGAGCATAAAATTTATAGGTTATGTGATTGCAATCACGGCAAAGAAGGTTTGCTCTTCTTAGATTGCACCGTGTTTTGTTAAATGACTGTTGCGTAACATTTGTTTGATTGATAACAGGCTGGTGGCGAATGTTTTCTGCACTGTAATACGATAAATACTTGCTTCAAAAATAGACAGAGTGGTGTGTTGTGCAGAGTACAAATGTCGACGTTTATTGCTAGGAAAAGTCGGATAAACTTGATACTTTCTCGCCAGATTAACCCAAAGAGAGTTTTCCAATGAACCACGACTGGCAGCCAACTGCTTCAATTGAACAGCTTCGTCAACGTGCTGATCTAGTGAGTCAGATTCGTCAATTCTTTAGTGCCCGAGATGTATTGGAAGTCGATACACCCGCGATGAGTCATGCCACCGTCACCGATATTCATCTGCATACTTTTCAAACAGAGTTTGTCGGCCCTGGTTATGCCGATGGTAGCAAACTCTATTTTATGACCAGTCCAGAATTTCACATGAAACGCCTACTGGCAGCGGGTAGTGGCTGTATCTATCAGATTAATAAAGCTTTTCGCAATGAAGAAAACGGTCGTTACCATAATCCGGAGTTTACTATGCTGGAGTGGTATCGCGTGGGTTTTGACCACCATAAATTGATGGATGAGATGGACGATTTGCTACAACTTGTTCTCAAATGTGGCCAAGCTGAGCGCATGACCTACCAGCAAGCCTTCATCAATGTACTTGGAGTGTGCCCTTTAGAAAGTACGATGGGTGAGCTGAAGGAGGTTGCAGCCAAGTTGGGTTTAAGGGATATCGCTGAACCAGAACAGGATAGGGATACGCTTCTCCAACTGCTGTTCAGTGTGGGTGTGGAAGCTAAGATTGGCCAAAATGTCCCTGCTTTTGTTTACGATTTTCCAGCGTCACAAGCGGCATTGGCAAAAATCAATGCGGAAGATCCAAGAGTGGCGGATCGTTTCGAGGTTTACTTTAAAGGTATCGAACTGGCGAATGGCTTCCATGAGCTCGACAATCCGAGTGAACAACTAAAACGCTTCGAATCAGACAATGCTAAGCGAATAGAGATGGGGCTCAGCCCACAGCCGATCGACTACCATCTTATTGCCGCTCTGAAATCGGGGCTGCCAGAATGTGCTGGAGTCGCCTTAGGCATTGATCGCTTAATTATGCTTGCGATCAGCTGTGATCATATTGATCAGGTGACGGCATTTCCGTTTCCAATTGCGTAGCGAAAAGTGCAACAGATTCTTATTCTGAGTGTAATTGGCTCGCTTAGGCATCTTAACCTCGCTATACTTCCAATCTGAATTTTTAGCCTAGGGCAGTCACACATTGTTGGAAATGTGGGCGGTTCTATCATCAAAGAGCACAGGACATGCAAGAGTACATCGCATTTTTTCAAGAGAACATGATTCTATCTTTGGTATGGGTGGGTCTATTAGTCGCCCTTATCATGAACATTGTTAAATCATCTACTGCCGCTTACAAAGAGATTACAGCTGCACAAACGACACAACTTATGAACCGTGAAAATGGTGTAGTTGTTGATATTCGTAGTAAAGATGAGTACCGCAAAGGGCATATTACGGATGCAGTTCACATTTTGCCGTCTGATATCAAGGTTGGTAACTTGGGTAGCCTTGAAAGCCACAAATCCGCCCCAATCATTGTAGTATGCAAGACAGGTCAAACGGCTCAAGAGAGTGCTAATCTTCTTGCCAAAGCAGGCTTTGAAAACGTCAACCTGCTTAAAAATGGTTTGATTGCTTGGAGTGAAGCCAACATGCCTTTGGTTAAAGGTAAAAAGTAAATTAACTCGCTAATACCTTAAACGCTGATTGAAAAATCAGCGTTTGTCTTAGAGAGATGTGAACAGTTCCACGAAAATCATTGGAAACCTAGTCATTCCCAACTCTCTCGGTTAACCTCCAAGCAGATATTTTATTGCAGGATTAAAGGATTTTTTAAAATGGCTGAAGCAGCACCACAACAAGAAGCGCAAAACTTCGCAATCCAACGCATCTTCCTTAAAGATGTTTCTTTTGAAGCTCCAAACTCACCTAGCATGTTCCAAAAAGACTGGAACCCAGATGTTAAACTGGATCTAGATACTCAAAGCCGTGAACTTGGTGAAGGTGTTTATGAAGTGGTTCTTCGTCTAACAGTGACAGTGAAGAACGCAGAAGAAACAGCGTTCCTATGTGAAGTTCAGCAAGGTGGTATTTTCACTGCTGAGAAAATGGAAGCAGGCCAGCTAGCACATTGTTTAGGTGCATTCTGCCCGAACATCCTATTCCCATATGCGCGTGAGACGATCTCAAGCTTAGTCGTTAAAGGTACGTTCCCTCAACTAAACTTAGCACCAGTTAACTTTGACGCTCTGTTTATGAACTACCTACAGCAGCAAGCTCAGCAAGAAGGCCAAGCTGAAGCATAATCAGTGAGACCTCTGATCAGTCAGAGGTATGGTATAAAATGCACAGAGTGTCTTGCACAAGATACGATGTGCATTTTTTGTTTTAAGTGCCAGTTACTGGGTTTTTGTTACTAATTTCTAAACGCTAGAGAGTAGTAACAAGATTCTAGTCAACCTAATGACAATCAGGCGGAACAATGAAAGACAACACCAACAATGCTTACGGTAAAGAAATTGCAATGACAGTCCTAGGTGCTGGCTCATACGGCACTTCACTTGCAATTTCACTCGCGCGAAATGGTGCGAACGTAATCATTTGGGGCCACGAACCAGAACATATGGCTCGTCTAGAAGCCGACCGAGCTAATCACGAGTTTTTACCTGGGATTGAATTCCCAGATTCACTGATCGTTGAATCCGATTTAAAAAAAGCGGTTCAAGCGAGTCGCGATCTTTTGGTGGTCGTTCCAAGCCATGTGTTTGGTATTGTGCTGAATAACGTCAAGCCATACCTGCGTGAAGACTCTCGAATTTGCTGGGCGACGAAAGGTTTGGAGCCAGAAACGGGTCGGCTACTTAAAGATGTAGCAAATGAAGCGCTTGGTGAAGGGTACTCGTTAGCAGTCCTTTCAGGTCCTACCTTTGCTAAAGAGTTGGCGATGGGAATGCCGACTGCCATTTCTGTGGCTTCTCCTGATGCTGCTTTTGTTGCCGATCTTCAAGAGAAAATTCATTGCAGTAAGACGTTTCGAGTTTATGCCAACAGTGACTTTATCGGCATGCAATTAGGTGGTGCGGTTAAGAACGTGATTGCGATTGGTGCAGGCATGTCTGATGGCATCGGCTTTGGTGCCAATGCGCGTACAGCACTCATCACCCGTGGTCTTGCTGAAATGACACGTCTTGGTGCTGCGCTAGGTGCTCAACCAGAAACCTTTATGGGTATGGCTGGTCTTGGTGACCTTGTACTGACCTGTACCGATAACCAGTCGCGCAACCGTCGCTTTGGTTTAGCGTTAGGTCAGGGTAAAGATGTCGATACGGCACAGCAAGAAATTGGTCAAGTAGTGGAAGGTTACCGCAATACCAAAGAGGTCTACCTATTGGCTGAGCGTATGGGCGTAGAGATGCCGATTGTTGACCAAATTTATCAAGTATTGTATCAAGGAAAGGATGCCAACTTGGCGGCCAAAGATTTACTTGCCCGAGATAAGAAAGCGGAAGCATAAGAGAACGACAGCAACACTGGATTTGTATCTAGATACTAGGGATTCAGTTCTAGGAAACGACATGAAACAATGTGAGAAACAGAAGGTATGGCACACCATTGTGAAGGAAGCACGTGAGCTTTCTGAGCAAGAGCCAATGTTAGCCAGCTTTTATCATGCGACCATTATTAAGCATGATAGCCTAAGCGCAGCGCTTAGCTATATTTTGGCAAACAAGCTAAATACGGCTTCTATGCCTGCAATGGCGGTTAGGGAAGTGGTAGAAGAAGCGTTGAATGCTGATCCGAGTATCAGCTCAGCAGCGGCCTGTGATATCTGCGCTACTGTTACTCGAGATCCTGCTGTTGCTATGTACTCAATGCCACTGCTCTATTTAAAAGGCTACCACGCGCTTCAGGGGTATCGAGTTGCCAACTGGCTATGGAAGCAGGGGCGTATCGCTTTAGCAACCTATCTACAAAATCAAATTTCTGTTGCGTGTCAGGTTGATATCCACCCAGCGGCTAAGATTGGCTATGGCATCATGCTTGACCATGCCACTGGGATCGTCATTGGTGAAACAGCTGTTGTTGAGAACGATGTGTCGATTCTTCAGGATGTTACGTTGGGCGGGACAGGTAAAGAGTGTGGCGATCGCCATCCTAAAATCCGTGAAGGTGTCATGATTGGTGCGGGTGCCAAAATACTGGGTAATATTGAAGTGGGCGAAGGGGCGAAGATTGGTTCTTGCTCGGTCGTGCTTCAACCAGTGCCAGCCCATACAACCGTTGCTGGTGTACCTGCTAAGATTGTGGGTCGCCCAACAACCGATAAACCGTCGTTGGATATGGATCAGCAATTTAACGGCAAGTCGCAAAGTTTTATCGGTGGCGATGGGATATAGCGTTAAGAACGCTTCGTTCCGAGTTTGGGCTTGATTAATTAAATTTTAAAGAAAAGGGTTGGCACTAGGTGCCAACCCTTAAATTTTTCTCACTTCTCGGTTACGCTAGCGTATCCAATTCAGTCAGTACTTCTTGAGCCCACTCAACCCATGCTTGGCGAATCAGTAGGTTTCTGCGAAGCGTTAGACGCTCTAGACGTTGCTGCTTATCAAGTGTTGATGGCGTTGAGTAGTAAGCGTTTTCAATCTCTTGATAGTGAGCAACGAGCTTACGTGACTCTTCAACAAGTTCACCTAGCTGGGTACGGAATGGCGCAGAAGGTTGCACGGCACAAGCCATCAGCTTTGCAGAGAACTCGTCACGAACCGTTGGGTGTGCGGTTGGTTGGTCGAACCATTCACCAAGAGTGGTGCGGCCCGAATCAGTAATTGAGTAAACCTTACGGTCTGGTTTTCCTTCTTGGGGTTCAAGAACACAAGTAACAAGATTGTTCTGAGCCATCTTACTAAGCTCACGGTACACTTGCTGGTGGCTCGCCTTCCAGAAGTAACCAATAGTCGCTGAAAATTCTTTAGTGATATCGTATCCAGTAGCGTCGCGCGTGCTTAATACGGTCAAGATAACGTGTGGTAATGACATGTCTTCAATCCAAATGGTCAATAAACTACAAAACTTAACCACTTCTTACTGTCGTGCTTCTAAAGGCATTCATTATCAGTATTTAAAGTGGCACCAACAAAGTTGGTCATGTCACCTAAAAAAGCCGTTTATCACCTAGGATCGATAAAAAGATTATCGAAAGCTGCAGTCTGTAGATTATATATAGTTAACCGCAACGGTTGAGTAGTATATCTAAATAATAAGCATAAAGTAGAATAGAAGGGCAAAATATCCCAAAAAAGTTATAAATGACTGCTTTGAATTTATTTTGTGGGATATTTATCTTTGTTGTGATTGCTAATGTCTCTCGGGTGACATTATTTGCTGTAAATTACCACCTTCTAAAGAAGGTGGCTTTGTGTGAGCCCCCTAAAAGGGGGCCTTTGTTTAGTCCAGCGCTAATTGTTGCTGTTCCACGCGCTCTTTCTTCTCCTGATGTCTTACATAACGTCGAATGATTTCTTCATTAATTCC
>NZ_JATABH010000069.1:0-13785 GCF_036533775.1 Vibrio sp. M260112
CCTCTGCTATTAGTTTTGGGCAAGGGACTAATGGTTTCTTCTCTGCAAACAAAATCACAAGAGTGACGATTCGCGCACAGTATGAGACCCTCTCCTCTAATGAATTAGTGGTTAATATCGAACCTGTATATATTACTGATACAAAATTAGTGTCTTACGCAAATCCTGTCGTTTTATCACATGCTCCTATCTTTGAGTGGGGATCCCGCAAAATCTATCTCAAAGCTCTCATGAATAATGGTTCAATTATTGATGTCACTGAAAAGGCAAATTGGACGTCAAGCGACAGTAGTGTCATCATTTTCACACCTGGAATTGAGGGAGTTTTAAGTAAGACTCTACGAAGTACGGGGGCTGGCAAAGCAACCGTCACTGCCGAATATGCGGGTTTCACTAAATCCATTGATATAGAGGTTAAAGACCTATTGAATTTAGGCGAGAAAGTTGGCTGTGGCGTTGAAACAATTACAATATCCATGCCCGATACCGGGAAATCTTTGATGTTTCGTTGTCCCCCTGTAGGTCGACAAGACGTAGGCGATTTTATATCTACTCAGGCCGCAGGCGCCAATGCTGCTGGAATCGTTAATGCCTTTCTTCCTCTGTTTAAGTTCGACAGCGCAGTGGCTTATTGTGCTAGCCTAGGGCAAGGCTATCGTTTGCCATATTGGTCGGAACATTATGCGTTTGATAAACAAATTAATTCTGGAGTCACACAACCTCATGGTCCCTATCTCGACTATGGCTGGCCGCAGATAGCTAGACATTGGCTACTAGACGACACAGGAAAATCAGGTGTGCATCTCTTGAAATATTTCGGTGATAGCCGTAATTTCGAACAAGATGGTAATGATTATACTGACGTAACGGCATTATGCGTGAAGGAAGTGTAACTAACGATTTTCATTTGATTAGTCTAACTACCTACACGTTATCATCATTAAATGACTCCCTACTTCGCCGCTAGAAATTGGTTGTTGTGTTACACAATCACTGTTCTCAAAATGGCGAAGTAGGTACCTCCCGAGCATGCTGGGGTACTTACTAATCACAACGCTAAAGTGTTGATCAAAATTACAAACAGCTAATACTGTAATTTTAGATTTGACATTCATCCATGGGTAAACCTGTGGTTTTATCTATTCACAAAATAAAAGAGAAAAAGCAAATGATACAATTGACTACTCTGTTAGTTATTTATTTCTTTTCCAGCCTGGCATACGCTGGTGAAGTAAGCATACAAAACCGCCACCAAAACTTCCTAACTGGAATGATCGACAATCGAATAGCGACCAACTATGACCATAATTCCTTATTTCGTACTATTTATTGGCAACGACAGTCTGGCACAGTCGTATCCGAAAAACCTTACTATTTCCTAAACTCGACTGGCAACGACTCGGTGAAGTTTTGTATTAAAGAAAATAATAAAGCCGCTCAATGTTCCCGCTACTACCAAAGTCACCGGCCAAACGGTGCCCGTTCCATTCAGCGTAATTCAGGGTCAATGACCAACATTATTAATAATAGTGAGAATTTGCAGATATCTGATGTTTTTTCTGCAACAGCGAGCTTTCATATCTTACAGGGCCAATTTTCTTTCTTATACCATCAAGTCGAAGATCAGGATGGTAGTGTGTTAAGTGCCAATTTTACTGAGAGTACGACTAGTGTGTTAAACAACATCTCTGTGCCTTTACAAGCCAGCTCAGTCCGTTCCTGTTCATTAGGGGGGTTTGCATATGGCTCACCTATTTCTATCTCGAGCTGTTCTGATCCTGTCCCAGTGGTAGACCCAAACGATGAGCCATTTTATCAATGGTCTGGCCGAATGTATTACACTCACATGGGTCCGTTTGACAACCTCCAACAGGGAAGAGATGCCTGTAGCAACTCTACATATGCAAATTACAATGACTGGAGTCTAGTCAAACTGGATGAACGCCTGATCACTAAGCCATTGGAACGAGTACGCGAAGCTCCCTTTAATTTGCTCTATACGGGGGGGCATGAAGTTGGGGTGGGTGTCGCTGATGATGCTTTATTCTACTGGACATATGCGACCAATGGTCGATTGATAGAGCATAAATTTAAATGGTGGTCAGTACCGGATTTCACGTATGACACGGTGATTTGCACGCGTCGTATATAATATTAAGTCAGCATAGGCTTTGTTGACTGACGGCTTTGATCATTGCGTAAGTCTCCCACGACTTGGTATGTAGATCAGATAAGGATCGGTTAACCGGTCCTTCTGATGAGAGACAATCGGAAGCCTGTTTTTAGGTTTCCGATTTTCTCGAAGAAAATCCTGTTGATGTAGCTCGAATCACCACTTTCTCTGGACATATCCCCGATGAGTGGGTTGGTAAGGCGGCAGTTCTCTCTGACAAAGCGGCTGTCCATCGACGCCGATTACCAAGTGACATGTGCGTATTTTGGTGATTGTGATCGCTCTTTTCCGGAAATGACTGATCGGAATGCTCCGAAATATGCATCTGGTTTGTTTGCCTTGTTGTCATCTTTAGGTATGTACTTATATATGTAAATTCCTGTCAGTAGAGTAAAACCGAACGTGGCGGCTAACAGACCAAACACTTTGAAACTAACCCAGACATCAAAGTGCAGTTGGAAAGTAATGCAAATATTGAACCCTGCACACAATGAGAAGAAAGCGGCCCAAATCCACGTTATCTTGCTCCAGATGTTTTCTTCATAAGACGAAATTGCGCTCAGTATGAAATATGCTTTGTTGACAAAGCGCTTCACGTAACCCTAACAATACTCTAGTAATTGGAGTTATATAACCCGCTTTAAGTCTTCCAAATATCCTTCGCTACGTAGGCTATTAACAGTAAATCTGAGTTCGTCATCGCTTATGGTAAAACAACTGGATCTACCCATCATGCCATTTAAATATTCGTGATATTCCAACTCGGTAAAGTGGCCAATTCGGTCGACGAGTAGACTCTTAATTCCATGGTGAATGAGTCGGTAGTAGATATGACGTTGAACTTCCATAATGTACCTCTTAACGTCTGGCAGTGTTGAAACTTTGCCGTATTACTTCTTGCTTTGTTAAAAACCATACCCAATAGGGGTATTTTGTTTCTCTTTCTACATCAACAGCTTAATTGTAAAAGTTAGTGGATTTAAGTTTTTATTACTGAGTTAAGTGCCAGTAATGGCCTAATCTTCTGATATTTAAGGGGTATTTACTCATAAATCATAGATAATACTGTTGTAAATAGCATCTATGTTGTTGTTTTAAGTGGTTAAACTCTGCTCATTGAAGAAAAAAGTTGGCGTAAATCATAAGCTTGGCATACACTTTCCAAGGTAAAGCCGATAGGTTGTTGATTGGCTTGGTTAAAAGTTTTGGCGCTGCCTTTGGGTGGCAATGTTTAACACAGCTTTGAGGAAAGTTTTATGGCGCTCACAAAGGCCGATTTGGCTGAGAACCTGTTTGAAAATCTTGGATACAGTAAACGGGATGCCAAGGAAACGGTTGAGGCGTTTTTCGAAGAAATTCGTAAGGCACTCGAAAGTGGCGAGCAGGTAAAACTGTCTGGATTTGGTAATTTTGATCTGCGTGACAAGAATGAACGTCCAGGTCGAAACCCGAAGACAGGTGAAGACATTCCCATCAGTGCTCGTCGCGTAGTAACCTTCCGCCCAGGGCAGAAATTAAAAGCCCGCGTTGAAAATATTAAGGTTGATGACTAAGCCTCTGATAAGTTTCAGTTTATCCTGTTTGATAGATTAGGCATTGAGCGTATGATTCCACGCTCCTAGGTCTCAATAACAAAACACCCCAGCCAAGGCTAGGGTGTTTTTGTTTGTGCGCTAAGTCTAGTCACGTTTCCAAAGAGCGTGGCAAAACTTGTGTTCAGGATCACGACTAATCAAAAGTCGTGCAAAAACATCATCAAGCACATCGTCTTCTTCGTTTACGAGACCAATACGCACTTCAGCATAAACTTCTTTGTCGACGTCAAAGCCAACATGCTCTGCCCAGTCATCACCTGTTTCAACTAACTCCGCAGCACCACGGTCATCAAATTGCGCAGTGAACAGGATCACATCAGCTGGCTCAAGATTGTCAGGCGCCATTTCCAAGAATATGTCGTAAGCGGTATCAATCGCGTCGTCGTAAGACATTAATTCAGCCATGACTATGCGCGGCTCATGTATTTACGTTCAGTCGTGTTGATCACGATGCGGTCACCCGTTGCAATGTACTCTGGTACTTGAACAGTAAGGCCTGTAGAAAAACGAGCCGGTTTAGTACGAGCAGAAGCTGATGCGCCTTTGATAGACGGGTCTGTTTCTTCGATAACGAGCTCTACTGATGCTGGAAGTTCCAGACCAACCGCATTGCCATTAACAAGAATGATATGTAGACCTTGGATCTCTTCAGTTACAAATAGCAACTCGTCCTCAATCTCTTCTTTCTTGAATGTGTATTGAGTGTAGTCTTCGTTATCCATAAATATGTATTCATCGCCATCTACATATGAGAAAGAAGAAGCACGTTTGAACATGTCGACAGTTTCTAGAACGTCATCTGATTTGTAGCGTTCGTCAACGCGAGCACCTGTTGTTAGGTCTGTACAGCGCAGTTTGTAGATTTTTGCGCCGCCACGACCACCAGGAGTGGTTACTTCGATGTCTTTAATTAACAATGTTTTACCATTAGATTCGATAGCAAAACCTTTTTTAAGCTCACTTGCCTTTGGCATGAACAATATTCCTTAGTATGTTAGGTAGTGGCAGCATTATATACTGACCCTGTTAAGGAAGGAATATCTTGATTCATCCATCGTGGTGAGCGAACATTAAGGCATTGAGTTCGATTATTTTGTTATCAATCAAATGCATTTATCCACTATTGACCCAAAACAAGCCTTTCAGCCTAAATATCAACCCGCCATTGATGATTTGGTGAGCTTTTTAACCAGTGGGTTAGGGGATAACCTTCACAGCGTCTACTTGTATGGTAGTGTGGCACGTAAAACCGCCAAACCAAATCAATCGAATATCGATGTGGTTGTGGTGACTCACCGTGGATTCTCCGATCTCAGAACAACCCTACTTAACTCAATCAAATGGCGCTTTCAGAAAACTCACCCCCATATTACCGAAATTTCATTTAAAACCGCACTGGCACAAGATGTTGCGAGTCTTGACAGTATTTTCTCGTGGGGATTCCTATTACGCCACTGTGCGGTGTGTGTGTATGGTGAAGATTTATCTGAGTGTTTTGGTGATTACGAACCTAGCTGGGAGATTGCCAAACATTGGAATATGGACGTAGAAGATTGGGTAGCCGTATATCGTAACCGTATTGCTCGAGCGGATAAGCCAGAAGAACAGGTCAAAGCACAGAGAATTATCGCGAAAAAGTTATTGCGAGCAAGCTATTCTTTGGTGATGTACAAAGACAAACAGTGGTTCGAAGATCCTATCGAATGTGGTCAGCAATTTTTACGTTATTATCCTGACAAACAAGTCGAGATTGAAAGACTGGGTATTCTGTTGTCAGGAAGGTTGATTGCGAAACGCTCAGTCATTGGCATTCTTGATGGTTTTGGTGACTGGCTAGCAAAGCAGTATAAAAAGACCGAGTTTAGAGTCGGCTAAAGAAATATCGAGAAAAGTCTTCTTATCCGTTTAATTGTGCTAGCTTTTATATGTATGGACATATTGAGGTTAGCATGTACCAAGGAACGGATAACCGCCAATTAAATGGTGTTTCTAATTACTCTCTTTATCACCGATTTGTTATCCCTTCTTTGCAGGCCATTAGAGAGGGAATGGTTTGGCTTATTCCCTGTTTAATGTTGTCATCTTTTGCGCTTTTCTTTGCCAGCATTGGTGAGTTTATATTAGAAGGGCGCAATGTTTGGATATTCCAACTGTATGATTTGCATGATGCTATCGCTCGGTTTTTTCCATTTTTAATGACGGCCACTATCTCCTATGTTTTAGCGATGCAGTGGCGTTTGCCAAGACCGCCAATCGCACTTTTGATGATTACATTGCTATTAATCACTGAACAGACAATTCCAGATAGCAAAGTACTGCTCACCTTCCACATAATCTTAGCGATTATAACGCCGTTGTACGCGGTTCCGCTGTTAGCTTATTTACTCCGCTTTGATATATTCAAACTGACAAGAACCGAGTCCGCAGGGCAGATTGTCAAAGAGTCGTTGAATATGGTGATTCCTGCGTTCATCACTGCTTTGTTGGTGGTGGTCATTAACCACATTTTCGTGCTCGGTCTATCGGCGGTTGCTTACTCTTCGGTGTTGACGACGGACTATGCCAATGAGCCAACCACCTTTGGTGTTCTCTTCGCGACACTCAATTCGATATTGTGGTTTATTGGTATTCATGGGTATTACGCATTACTTCCGTTAGTTGATTTGCTAGAAGAAGCGAGCAACCTTAACTATTCCACTGTACTGGCAGGAGGCGACGCTCATTATCTGATGAACTTGTCTTTTATGGGTGCATTTGTGTTTATTGGTGGCAGTGGGGCAACATTGTCGCTGGTGATTGCGCTGTTGCTGTGTTCCAAACAACATGGGTTTAAGTTGATTGCGTTAGCAAGCATTCCAATAGGCTTGCTCAATATTAATGAGATCTTATTGTTCGGTCTGCCGATTATTTTCAACCCTAGGTTATTTCTGCCGTTTCTGTTGGTGCCAGTGACCAACGTTGTCGTGAGCATGGCTGCGGTATCGATTGGATGGGTGGTGACGCCCACTGTCTCTGTTCCGTTTAATAGCCCAATATTGTTAAATGCTTGGATGGCGACACAAGGTGATTGGGCGGCGGTTGTGCTTCAGCTTGTCAATATCGCCATTGGTGTCGTGATATATCTTCCGTCGGTTAGGGCACTTAATCAGAGTGTAAGCGAGAAGACAATATCGTTGCCTGTGTTTGATACCTTTTATGCTCGGCGTCAAGAGGAAGCACGTACGTTAATGGATGATCCCATTATGCAGGCTGTCGATAGGGAAAAACGCACCATTTTTATCGAACATCAGCTTGAGCAACTGAGTTCGCGCGACTTCTGTATCGAGTATCAGCCGCAAGTGTCGCGTGATACCGAGATGACAGTTGGCTGTGAAGCGCTGATTCGTTCAATTGATAAAGATGGCAAACTCCAATATCCGAACTCTTTCATTCCATGGCTGGACAAGGCCAATTTGATGAAAGATGTCGATCTCTGGGTTTTTAAGCAGGTGATTAAAGATATACGGCGGATGCAGAAATCGGGTCTATTCATTCCTGTCAGTGTGAATATTACTCCTCAAACATTAGTTGACCCTAGTTACATTGATGAATTGGAGAAAATCATTCAGCACCATGCGCAGTATATCCATATTGAAATTACAGAAGAGTCATTACTTGAGGATGAACTGGCATTGGTTGTTGCGTTTAACCGCCTACATAATCTGGGCGCGAAGATCCACATCGATGATTTTGGAACTGGCTTTTCGTCTCTCAGCTATCTCAATAAATTTGAGGTCGACTATCTAAAGATCGATCGTTCATTTGTATTGGCACTGAGTACTCTAAAAGGCAAAAAAGTATTCGGCAGCATTCTGTCGATTGCGAAGCAATTGGATCTAAAGGTAATTGTCGAAGGTGTCGAGACCAAAGAGCAGCTCGACCATATTTGTCGTGACTCTGATATATCAGTGCAGGGTTGGTACTACGCCAAATCACTGCCTTTAGACAAATTCATCGATTATGCTTCAAAATAGCCCAAGTTGAGGTTCACTGAGTGAGCTGAAGTCTATACCGATAAAGGGTAATATCGCTTCGCCAACCGGTTTAAGCTGCTTATCGATATAGTGTTGGTAATCGATCGGATTTTTTTGATATTCCTTGGGTTCAGGTCCTGCGAGTGTAATGACGTACTCAATTTGCCCTTTGTTCTGGTATTGCAAAGGTCTACCAAGCTGGGCATTCATCTCATCCGCCATTCTGGCTGCTCTTACCTGAGGTGGAACGTTTTTCTGATACTCATGCAGCCTTCGTCTCAAGCGCTTTTGATAGGTCAGTTTGTCATCGAACTTTCCGGCTTTGGTTTGCTCAACAAATTCACGGACATAGTCACTCGGGTTTTCGCCATGAAAAATCATCGAGTATAAGGTTTGCTGAAACTCTTGCGCGAGTGGCGTCCAGTCGGTTCGAGCGCTCTCTAAGCCCTTAAAAATGATCCGCTCACTATCGCCTTCTCCAATCAGCCCTGCGTAGCGTTTCTTAGATCCCGTCTCTTGTCCTCGGATGGTTGGCATTAAGAATTTCTTGTAATGAGTTTCGTACTCCAGTTCGAGCGTTGAATCGAGCTGATACTCTTGCGCTAAATGCGTCGTCCACCACTGGTTAATATAGTTGACTAGTTCGAGACCAATCTCATCAGCTTGTTGCTGGCTGAACTGACCGTTTAAGGAGACGAAGGTTGAATCGGTATCACCGTAGATGACCCGATAACCTTTATCTTCGATAAGCTTTTTGGTTTGTTTCATGATCTCATGGCCACGCATAGTGATGCTCGAGGCAAGGCGAGTATCAAAGAAGCGGCAGCCTGAAGAACCCAATACACCATAGAAAGAGTTCATGATGATCTTTATGGCTTGGGAGAATGCCTTTTCGTTGTTCTTCTTTGCGGCATCACGGGCGGCCCAGAGATTTTCGATCATCTCAGGGAGGAAGTGCCGAGTGCGGTGAAACTGGCCACCTCGAAACCCTGGCACTGCTTGAGAAGCTTTGCGTCCGACTTCGAGTTGAAGGCCTTCAATCAGTCCTATTGGATCGATTAAGAAGCTACGAATGATGGATGGGTAAAGACTTTTGAAGTCGAGAACCAATACAGAGTCATACAAGTTTGGAATCGAATCCATGACGTATCCGCCAGGACTCGCCAACCAGTTCTCAGGTTGCAGATTAGGTGCAACATAGCCAGCTCGGTGAATTTGCGGCAAGTAAAGGTTAGTAAAGGCGGCGACCGAACCGCCCACTCGGTCGAGTTCGACGCCAGTGAGTCTAGATCGTTCGATGGCAAACTCGAGTAGATGCGTGTGAGCAAATATCTTGTTGACCAGTACACAATCCTGCAAGTTGTATTTCGCTAGTGATGGCTTATCACGACGGAACATCTGATTTATTTCATCCATTCGGTCATGGACATTATGGATCTGCTTCCCCTCACCAAGCAGCTCTTGCGATACCGATTCAAGTGACCAGCGACGGAAATGATAGGTCGCGGTTTTGAGCGTATCAATGCCATCCATAATCACGCGGCCGGGTACAGAAACGAAGGCTTGCTGGGTGGTATTGGAGGTTCGGAAAAAACTCGCTTGACGGCCACGGCCTATCATCAATTTGACTTGATTCCATTCTGCCCGTTTGTGTAATAGTCGAAAATCGAAGTCAATAACGTTCCAGCCAATAACCACATCTGGGTCATACTTTTGGAACCAGCTAACGAGAGCGTTTAGCAGTGCTTTCTCATCTTTTACCCACTCTATAGGGGTGTCGGCGGGCTGCTTATCACCAATCATGATCACACGGCTATCCATCGGACTATCAAGTCCAATGGAATAGAGAATGCCTTTTTCAGAACACTCTATATCGAGGGAGACGACTTTCAGATCGGGCGTGTAGTCCCCCTGACGACACTTGACTGATGTGAATCGTCGGCTTTGAGGCGCCAGTTGCTCAATACCGCTAAACTCAACCCCGCCTTTAATAAAACGTTCCATCAAATAGCGGTCAGCTAAACGAATATCGTCTTCGAGTACCGTAATATCTGCCAGCTGTAATGCACGGCTAAGCTGCTGAGAGTGTTTGATAGTCGTGGTGTAACAAGCGGCTAGTGGCTCCAGATCAAAGCTGGTCAATTCCAGTGGACGCCACTCTGCGTAAAGATTCTCTTGTTCAGCAATAGACTTGCATTGTTCTAACTGACTTTGTGCAACAAAAAAAACGGGCTTCTCTCCTCGAATGATGAGTTGAGAGGGGCCTTGAGGCGTTGATAGCCACAGCTCGATTTGAGTTTGGCCACTGACATCACGTGCCTGCCGAGTGAGTAAGAAACCGTTATGAATCATTGTGCGTAATAGGGTGGTTAGATTGAAGCGAGATCAAGACAGTAGGGCTAGAGTATCACATGCTGAAAAAGTTAAATACAAAGGTAAGAAATAGACCTAATATCTAAGGCGAAATTGGTAGAAAAATAACCAATAAACTGACCTAAGCGATTGATTAATAGATTAATAACAATTTAAGTACCAGATCTGAAAATTACTACTTGCTAAAGTTTGCGTTTAAGCACATATTCAGAGTAAGCAAAATTTTAATTTTAAGTTAGACTAGGCAGCAATGCTGTAATCCACTCTATGTGGGTGCAGAGCCAAGTAAAAAGTGTGGAGATACAAGTTTGATAAATGTTTTCCTTGTAGATGATCACGAGCTGGTTCGCACAGGGATACGACGTATTATTGAAGACGTCCGTGGGATGAACGTAGCAGGGGAAGCTGACAGCGGTGAAGAAGCAGTAAAATGGTGTCGAAGCAACCATGCTGACGTCATTTTGATGGATATGAATATGCCTGGTATCGGTGGTCTTGAGGCTACCAAAAAGATCCTGCGATTTAATCCTGATGTGAAAATCATCGTTTTAACTGTTCATACGGAAAATCCGTTTCCAACTAAAGTGATGCAAGCAGGAGCCGCAGGCTACCTGACTAAAGGCGCTGGCCCTGATGAAATGGTCAACGCAATTCGTATGGTTAATAGTGGACAACGCTATATATCACCAGAGATCGCTCAACAAATGGCTCTTAGCCAATTTTCTCCGGCATCGGAAAACCCATTTGCTGATTTGTCTGAGCGTGAACTGCAAATCATGATGATGATTACTAAAGGGCAAAAAGTCACTGACATATCTGAGCAGTTGAATCTTAGTCCTAAGACAGTAAACAGTTACCGTTATCGCTTGTTTAACAAGCTTGATATTAGCGGTGATGTTGAGTTGACTCACTTAGCAATTCGACACGGAATGATAGATACCGAGACACTATAAGGTGCCAATACCATCAGTGATTTTAATCTTCAGCTAATGGTATTGGTATGAGCCAATTCGATTCAGCCGCCTTTCTCAAAACAGTAACAAACCAGCCCGGCGTTTATCGTATGTATAACGCCGAGTTTGTTGTTATCTATGTAGGAAAGGCGAAGGATCTCAAAAAACGCCTCTCCAGTTACTTCCGTAGCAAAGTTGATAGTGAAAAAACCCGTGCTTTAGTCAGTAACATCGCCAAGATTGATGTGACGGTGACGCATACCGAAACAGAAGCCTTGATCTTAGAACACAACTACATCAAGCAGTACCTACCTAAATACAACGTACTGTTGCGTGACGATAAATCCTATCCCTATATCTTTATTAGTGGACACAAACACCCACGTTTGTCGATGCATCGAGGGGCGAAAAAGCGTAAAGGCGAATACTTTGGACCTTACCCAGATTCAGGCGCTGTACGTGAGACCTTGCATCTAATTCAAAAGATATTTCCGGTGCGACAGTGTGAAGATACTGTCTACAGTAATCGAACTCGACCTTGTTTAATGTACCAAATCGGTCGTTGTGCTGCGCCGTGTGTGAGTAGTGTTATTTCTGAACAGGATTACGCTGAACTGGTTGGTTACGTAAGACTGTTTTTGCAGGGCAAAGATCAGCAAGTGCTTGCCTCTCTTGTCGAAAAGATGGAGGTGGCGAGTCAAGAACTACGCTTCGAACAGGCCGCCAAATTCCGCGATCAAATTCAGGCTATTCGCCGTGTCCAAGAGCAACAGTTTGTCTCGGAAGATTCGATGGACGATATGGACGTACTTGGTTTTGCTCAAGAAAATGGCATTGCGTGCATTCATATTCTTATGATTCGTCAGGGTAAAGTTCTGGGAAGTCGCAGTCACTTTCCGAAAATACCCAACGATACCACTCAGCAAGAAGTGTTTTATAGCTTCCTGAGCCAGTATTACCTGAGCCACAATGAGGCGCGAACTATTCCGACTCGTATCATCCTCAACTCGGGCTTAATTGACGAATCACAGCCGTTGGAAGAGGCTTTAACGAGCTTAGCGGGGCGCCGAATCCACTTCCATGTCAATCCGACCAGCACTCGAGGGCGTTATCTTAAACTGGCCAACACCAATGCTTTGACAGCGATTACGACTAAGATCAATCACAAGATGACGATATCTCAACGTTTCAAAGCGTTGAGAGAGTTGCTTGATATGGAAAGCATTACGCGAATGGAATGTTTTGATATCTCACACACCATGGGAGAGAGCACCATTGCCTCTTGTGTGGTTTTTAATCAGGAAGGCCCCGTTAAGCAAGAGTATCGTCGTTATAATATCACGGGCATCACGGGTGGTGATGATTACGCAGCAATGGGGCAGGCACTTGAACGCCGTTACTCAAAGCAGCTCGATATAGAAAAAATTCCTGATATTGTTTTTATCGACGGTGGTAAAGGTCAGTTGAACAGGGCTCATGAGATCATCTCTCGCTATTGGGGAGATTGGCCAAAACGCCCGCATTTGATTGGTATTGCCAAGGGTGTCACGCGTAAACCTGGTCTCGAAACTTTGATCACCGTCGAAGGTGATGAATTTAATTTGCCTAGTGACGCACCAGCACTGCATTTAATGCAGCACATCCGTGATGAGAGCCATAGTCATGCGATTGCTGGCCATAGGGCAAAACGAGGAAAAACCCGTAGAACGAGTGCTTTAGAGGGCATTGAAGGCGTAGGACCAAAGCGTCGCCAAGCTCTGTTAAAATACATGGGTGGTTTGCAAGAATTGAAACGAGCGAGTGTAGAAGAAATCGCCAAAGTGCCAGGGATTAGTATTTCTTTAGCAGAAAACATTTATCAAGCATTGAAACAATAGCAAAAATCCCGCACCATAAGGCGCTGTTTGAAATATCAAATAGAGCCATACGCAAACAAAAAGAGCCTTTTAAAAATATGCGTTTAAATATCCCTAACATCTTGTCTTTGTTGCGACTTTTCTTGATTCCAGTATTTGTCGTTGTTTTTTATCTACCTTATAGCTGGTCTCCTTTTGCAGCAGCAATGGTGTTCTGGGTCGCAGGGTTTACTGATTGGCTCGACGGTATGTTGGCGCGAAAACTAGGTCAAACCTCTCGTTTTGGGGCTTTTATTGATCCAGTCGCTGATAAAGTATTGGTTGCTACCGCACTCATTTTGATAACAGAGCACTACCACACGATCTGGGTAACGATTCCCGCAGTCACTATGATAGCTCGTGAAATTATCATCTCCGCACTGCGCGAATGGATGGCGGAAATTGGTAAACGAGCGAGTGTGGCGGTATCTTGGGTAGGTAAGGTTAAGACCGTCAGCCAAATGTTCGCCTTATGGGTACTGATCTGGCGTTACGACGATTGGATGGTTTGGGTTGGCTTTGCTGCACTGTATGTTGCCACTGTACTGACATACTGGTCGATGGCCCAATATCTGATGGCTGCCAAAGATGATTTGCTCAACGAAGAACACCACTGATTAGAAAGCAGGCGATGGCCTAATGCCAGTCAGTTAAGCTGACTGGCTTTCTTTTTATTGGGGTATTTCTTTGCCTTTGGTTTTATTGCTCTCGGATATATCCGCTCTTCTCGTTTAATGGGCAAGACATGGTGTATCGCCTCCTCTTGCAAGTGAGTAATGCGCT
>NZ_JATABH010000070.1:0-12612 GCF_036533775.1 Vibrio sp. M260112
TTCAGTATTGGGGGCATAACGATTGGCGAGTGTTAGGGCTGTAGTTAATTGCAAAATAAAAGGCTCAAAGTTATAGAAACTTAGAGCCTTTATAAGCTATCTGCAGGATCGTTCAACCGATCATTTATCTCTTAACTGATCGGCATTAACCCGAAGGTGCCTTTTCTCATTTTTCACTCTAACGATTACTCGTCAGTAGAGAAACCAGCGTTTAGTAGTGCTGCAAGGTTGTCAGTCGCTTGTTCAGCTGAAGGACCTTCTTGCTCTTCTGCACGCTTAGCTTGACGATCTTGGTGGTAAGCGAAACCCGTACCTGCAGGGATTAGACGACCTACAATTACGTTTTCTTTCAGACCACGTAGTTCATCACGCTTACCAGAAACCGCAGCTTCTGTTAGTACGCGAGTTGTCTCTTGGAACGATGCCGCAGAGATGAACGACTCAGTTGCTAGCGATGCTTTAGTGATACCTAGTAGTTCACGTTCGAAGCGTGCTGGCTCTTTGCCTTCTGCCTCTAGTGCACGGTTAGCAATCTTAACGTTAGCGTATTCTACTTGCTCACCTGCTAGGAACTCAGAGTCACCAGCGTGAGTAATAGTACACTTACGTAGCATCTGACGAACGATAGTCTCGATGTGCTTATCGTTAATCTTAACGCCTTGAAGACGGTATACTTCTTGAACTTCGTTCGCGATGTATTGAGTCACAGCGTGGATACCACGTAGACGTAGGATATCGTGTGGAGACTCTGGACCATCTGCGATCACGTCACCACGTTCAATCTTCTCGCCTTCGAATACGTTAAGCTGACGATGCTTAGGAATCATCTCTTCGTACGTCTCACCGCCATCGCGAGTGATAATTAGACGACGCTTACCTTTCGTCTCTTTACCGTAGCTCACAGTACCTGTGTGCTCAGCAAGGATCGCAGGCTCTTTCGGCTTACGTGCTTCGAATAGGTCAGCAACTCGTGGAAGACCACCAGTGATGTCTCGGTTACCACCAGACTTCTGAGGAATACGTGAAAGCGTATCACCCACACCTACTTCTGCACCGTCTTCGATGTTAACGATAGCTTTACCTGGTAGGAAGTAGTGAGCTGGCATTTCAGTACCAGGGATCATTACATCGTTACCTTGCTCATCAACAAGTTTGATTGCTGGACGCATATCTTTACCTGCTGCTGGGCGAGCTGCCGCTTCAGTTACTTCGCTTGACGATAGGCCTGTTAGGTCATCCGTTTGACGAGAAACTGTTACACCGTCGATCATGTCAACGAATTGGATGCGACCTGCCACTTCAGTGATGATTGGCATAGTGTGCGCTTCCCAGTTCGCTACTGTTTCACCAGCTTGAACTGAATCGTTGTCGCCTTTAGTTAGTAGAGAACCGTAAGGCAGTTTGTGTTTCTCTTTCGTACGACCAAACTCATCAATAATAGTCAGTTCAGATGCACGAGAAGTGATAACAAGCTTACCATCTTTGTTCGTTACAAACTTAGCATTGTGTAGCTTAACCGTACCTGTTGTCTTAGCTTGGATGCTGTTCTCTGCTGCTGCAGTAGATGCCGCACCACCGATGTGGAACGTACGCATCGTAAGCTGTGTACCCGGCTCACCGATAGACTGAGCAGCGATTACGCCAACTGCTTCACCTTGGTTCACTAGGTGACCACGTGCTAGGTCACGACCGTAACACTGTGCACAACAACCGAAGTCCGCATCACAGGTAACTACAGAGCGAACTTTCATTCTGTCTACTGAGTTCTCTTCCATGATTTGACACCACTTCTCATCAATTAGAGTGTTACGTGGGATCAGAACTTCTTCTGTACCTGGCTTAAGAACATCTTCAGCAACAACACGACCTAGAGCTAGCTCAGAAAGTGCAACTTTAACGTCACCACCTTCGATGTGCGGCATCATGTCAACACCTTCGTGGGTGCCACAGTCGTGCTCGTGTACTACTACGTCCTGCGCAACGTCTACTAGACGACGAGTTAGGTAACCCGAGTTCGCAGTTTTCAGTGCCGTATCCGCAAGACCCTTACGAGCACCGTGCGTTGAGATAAAGTACTGAAGTACGTTTAGACCTTCTTTAAAGTTCGCTGTGATAGGCGTTTCGATGATTGAGCCGTCTGGACGAGCCATCAGACCACGCATACCAGCTAGCTGACGAATCTGAGCTGCAGAACCACGAGCACCCGAGTCAGCCATCATGTAGATGCTGTTGAATGACTCTTGTTGCTCTTCTTCACCGTCACGGTTAACTACCGTTTCAGATGAAAGGTTTTCCATCATCGCTTTCGCTACGCGATCGTTGGTCGATGCCCAAATATCGATCACTTTGTTGTAGCGCTCACCCGCAGTTACAAGACCAGATTGGTACTGTTCTTGGATTTCGCGAACTTCTGCTTCAGCTTCTTCGATCTCAGTGTATTTAGCTGCTGGTACAACCATATCGTCGATACCAACCGATACACCAGAAAGTGCCGCGTAAGCAAAACCTGTGTACATGATTTGGTCAGCGAAGATTACCGTGTCTTTCAGACCAAGCTTACGGTACGCTTCGTTAAGTAGGTTAGAGATTTGCTTCTTACCTAGCTTTTGGTTAACGATGCTGTACGGTAGACCTTCTGGCACGATTTGCCACAACATTGCACGACCGATAGTTGTATCAACTAGCTTAGTCTCTGTTGTGCTGTGACCATCTTCGTCTTTTACAGTCTCAGTGATACGAACTTTAACGCGAGCGTGTAGCTCAGCAGTCTTAGTGCGGTATGCCTTCTCAGCTTCTGCTGGGCTAGCAAGGTACATACCTTCGCCTTTCACGTTGATCTTTTCACGAGTCATGTAGTAAAGACCCAATACAACGTCCTGAGAAGGTACGATGATCGGATCACCTGACGCTGGCGACAGAATGTTGTTTGTCGACATCATCAGAGTACGAGCTTCAAGCTGTGCTTCTAGAGTTAGAGGCACGTGAACCGCCATTTGGTCACCATCGAAGTCCGCGTTGTATGCCGCACACACTAGTGGGTGTAGCTGAATCGCTTTACCTTCGATTAGTACTGGTTCGAACGCCTGGATACCTAGACGGTGAAGTGTAGGTGCACGGTTCAATAGTACTGGGTGTTCGCGGATAACTTCGTCTAGGATATCCCAAACGATCGCTTCTTCACGCTCAACCATCTTCTTAGCAGCTTTGATTGTAGTCGCAAGACCACGAGTCTCTAGCTTGCTGTAGATGAATGGTTTGAATAGCTCTAGTGCCATCTTCTTAGGAAGACCACACTGGTGCAGACGAAGGTATGGACCTACTGTGATTACAGAACGGCCAGAGTAGTCTACACGCTTACCTAGAAGGTTCTGACGGAAACGACCTTGTTTACCCTTGATCATATCAGCAAGAGATTTCAGAGGACGCTTGTTCGAACCTGTGATCGCACGACCGCGACGACCGTTATCTAGAAGTGCATCAACAGACTCTTGCAGCATACGCTTTTCGTTACGTACGATGATGTCCGGAGCCGCTAGCTCTAGTAGACGCTTCAAACGGTTGTTACGGTTGATTACGCGACGGTATAGGTCGTTCAGATCAGACGTCGCAAAGCGACCGCCATCTAGAGGTACTAGAGGACGTAGATCTGGCGGAAGTACCGGAAGCACAGTTAGGATCATCCACTCTGGTTTGTTACCAGATTGAACAAACGCTTCAACTAGCTTCAGACGCTTAGTGATCTTCTTACGCTTAGTCTCTGAGTTAGTAGACTGAAGCTCTTCACGCATCTCTTCGATTTCAGCAGGCAGATCCATAGACGCAAGTAGGTCTTTAATCGCTTCTGCACCCATCTTAGCCGTGAACTCGTCACCCCACTCTTCTAGGCGATCTAGATACTCTTCTTCTGTAAGCATCTGAGATTTTTCTAGATCAGTCATACCTGGTTCAGTTACTACGTACATTTCGAAGTAAAGAACACGCTCGATATCACGTAGAGGGATATCCATTAGTAGACCGATACGAGACGGTAGCGATTTTAGGAACCAGATGTGAGCTACTGGAGAAGCAAGCTCGATGTGGCCCATACGGTCACGACGAACTTTAGTTTGTGTAACTTCAACGCCACACTTCTCACAGATAACGCCACGGTGTTTTAGACGCTTGTATTTGCCACAAAGACATTCGTAGTCTTTTACTGGACCAAAGATACGCGCACAAAACAGACCATCACGCTCAGGCTTGAACGTACGATAGTTGATCGTTTCAGGTTTTTTAACTTCACCAAAAGACCATGAACGGATCATGTCTGGTGAAGATAGACCGATTTTGATTGCATCAAATTCTTCGGTCTTATGCTGCGCTTTTAGAAAGTTTAATAAGTCTTTCACAATCAGCTCCTGTAAGGAGTTAAAAGGAGCTCACCCGCAAAAGTGAGCACCTTCTACCAAATAATCCCGTGGGATTACTCTTCGTCTTCTAGCTCGATGTTGATACCTAGCGAGCGAATCTCTTTCAACAGTACGTTGAACGATTCTGGCATACCAGGTTCCATGCTGTGGTTACCGTCTACGATGTTCTTGTACATCTTAGTACGGCCGTTAACGTCATCAGACTTAACTGTTAGCATTTCTTGTAGCGTGTAAGCAGCACCGTAAGCTTCAAGTGCCCATACTTCCATCTCACCGAAACGCTGACCACCG
Source organism: Vibrio sp. M260112 (assembly GCF_036533775.1). Taxonomy (NCBI): domain Bacteria; kingdom Pseudomonadati; phylum Pseudomonadota; class Gammaproteobacteria; order Vibrionales; family Vibrionaceae; genus Vibrio; species Vibrio sp. M260112. The sequence goes on from NZ_JATABH010000070.1 coordinate 4,701, forward strand.
AACTGAGCTTTACCACCAAGTGGTTGCTGAGTTACTAGGCTGTACGAGCCAGTCGAACGAGCGTGCATCTTGTCATCAACAAGGTGGTTCAGTTTCAGCATGTACATGTAACCAACAGTTACAGGACGCTCAAACGCATCACCAGTGCGACCATCAAACAGAGTTAACTGACCAGATTCTGGTAGGTCACCTAGTTTTAGAAGCTCTTTGATTGATGATTCATTTGCACCATCGAATACCGGCGTTGCGATCGGTAGACCGCCACGTAGGTTAGAGATCAACGTACGAACTTCATCATCAGATAGAGACGCGATGTCTACGTTCTGACGAGTTTCACCAAGATCGTAAACCTTCTGTAGGAAGTCACGGAACTTAGCTAGCTCTTGCTGCTCTTTAACCATCTGGTTGATCTTGTCACCGATACCTTTCGCTGCCAGACCTAAGTGTACTTCTAGGATCTGACCGATGTTCATACGCGAAGGTACACCTAGTGGGTTCAGTACGATGTCAACAGGTTGACCTTTTTCATCGTATGGCATGTCTTCAACAGGGTTGATCTTAGAGATTACACCCTTGTTACCGTGACGACCCGCCATCTTATCACCAGGCTGGATGCGACGTTTAACCGCTAGGTAAACTTTAACGATCTTCAGTACGCCAGGTGCTAGATCATCACCTTGTGTGATCTTGCGACGCTTGGTTTCAAACTTCTTATCGAAGTCTGCACGTAGCTCGTCATACTGCTCTGCTAGTTGCTCTAGCTGAGTCTGTAGAGCATCGTCTTCAAGCGTCAGTTCTAGCCACTTCTTGCGATCGATAGCATCTAGTTTCGCTTCAGTGTAACCACCGTCGATAAGTACAGCTTTAACACGGTTTAGAAGGCCACCCTCAAGAATCTGGAATTCTTCAGTAAGGTCTTTCTTCGCTTCTTTAAGCTGCATCTGTTCAATTTCAAGTGCACGTTTGTCTTTTTCAACACCGTCACGAGTAAATACTTGAACGTCGATGATAGTACCTGAAACAGAGTTTGGTACGCGTAGAGACGTATCTTTAACGTCTGACGCTTTCTCACCGAAGATAGCACGTAGTAGCTTCTCTTCAGGAGTTAGCTGAGTTTCACCTTTAGGCGTTACTTTACCTACAAGGATGTCACCGCCTTTCACTTCCGCACCGATGTAAACGATACCTGACTCGTCTAGTTTAGACAGAGCAGACTCACCTACGTTTGGAATGTCAGCGGTGATCTCTTCAGCACCAAGCTTAGTATCACGCGCTACACAAGATAGTTCTTGAATGTGGATAGTCGTGAAACGGTCTTCTTGAACTACGCGCTCAGATACTAAGATCGAGTCTTCGAAGTTGTAGCCGTTCCAAGGCATGAACGCGATACGCATGTTCTGACCAAGAGCAAGTTCACCAAGGTCTGTTGAAGGACCATCAGCAAGAACGTCACCACGTGCAACAGGTTCACCAGGCATCACACATGGACGCTGGTTGATACACGTATTTTGGTTAGAACGAGTGTATTTAGTTAGGTTGTAGATATCGATACCTGCTTCACCAGGGATCAACTCTTCTTCGTTCACTTTAACAACGATACGAGAAGCATCTACAGACTGGATTACACCACCACGTTTCGCTACCGCAGTAACACCAGAGTCAACTGCGATGTTACGCTCAATACCAGTACCAACTAGAGGCTTATCAGCTTTAAGAGTTGGAACTGCCTGACGCTGCATGTTCGCACCCATCAATGCACGGTTCGCATCATCGTGTTCTAGGAACGGGATAAGCGATGCAGCGATAGATACAACCTGGTTAGTTGCAACGTCCATGTAGTCAACATGTTCGCGTGGGTGTAGACCAGATTCACCTTTCTGACGAGCTGTGATTAGCTCTTCAGCAAATGTGCCTTCTTCAGTAAGAACAGTGTTCGCCTGAGCGATAACGTACTGACCTTCTTGAATAGCAGATAGGTAATCTACTTCGTCTGTTACTACGCCATCTACAACACGACGGTATGGAGTCTCTAGGAAACCGTACTCGTTACAACGCGCAAACGCAGATAGAGAGTTGATCAGACCGATGTTTGGACCTTCAGGTGTTTCGATAGGACATAGACGACCGTAGTGAGTTACGTGTACGTCACGTACTTCGAAGCCAGCACGTTCACGAGTTAGACCGCCAGGACCCAACGCAGAAATACGACGCTTGTGCGTTACTTCTGATAATGGGTTGTTTTGGTCCATGAACTGAGATAGCTGAGAAGAGCCAAAGAATTCTTTAACCGCAGCAGAGATCGGCTTAGCATTGATTAGATCTTGAGGCATGATTGCATCAAGGTCACCAAGGCTTAGACGCTCTTTAACAGCACGTTCAACACGTACTAGACCAACGCGGAATTGGTTTTCTGCCATTTCACCAACAGAACGGATACGACGGTTACCTAGGTGGTCGATATCGTCCACTTCACCGATGCCGTTACGGATAGCGATAAGCTTCTTCATCACTTCGATGATATCAGTTTCATCAAGTGTGCCTTGCTCTTGAGCATCTTCACGTTCGATAGAGCTGTTGAACTTCATACGACCAACAGTCGATAGATCGTAACGCTCTTCAGAGAAGAATAGGCTTTCGAATAGTGCTTCAGCAGCTTCTTTCGTTGGTGGCTCGCCAGGGCGCATCATGCGGTAGATTTCTACCAGCGAAGAAATACGATCAACAGTGCTGTCGATACGTAGTGTCTCTGACATGAATGGGCCGTGGTCTAGATCGTTCGTGAATAGAACAGATAGAGCTTTATGGCCAGCTTGAGAAAGGTTAGCTAGAGCTTCTAGGCTGATCTCTTGGTTTGCACCAACAATGATCTCACCGGTTGCTTCGTTGATGTAATCTTTCGATGCAACTTTACCAACGATGTACTCTACAGGTACTTCGATGTGGTCAATGCTGTCTTTTTCAAGTTGACGGATATGACGTGCAGTCACACGACGGCCAGTCTCAACGTAAACCTTACCGTTAGCTTCGATATCGAACGACGCAGTTTCACCACGTAGACGATCAGGAACAAGCTCCATTAGAAGAGTTTGATCTTTAACTTCGAAGTTCACCTTCTCAAAGAAGATGTCCAGGATCTCTTCAGTCGTCTTACCTAGTGCACGAAGAATGATAGATGCTGGTAGCTTACGACGGCGGTCAATACGTACGTATAGGTTATCCTTAGGATCAAACTCGAAATCAAGCCATGAACCACGGTAAGGAATAACACGTGCATTGTATAGAACTTTACCTGATGAGTGGGTCTTACCCTTATCGCTGTCGAAGAATACGCCAGGACTTCTGTGCAGCTGGGATACGATAACCCTCTCGGTACCATTGATAACGAAGGTACCATTGTCTGTCATAAGCGGAATTTCGCCCATGTAGACTTCTTGTTCTTTAATGTCTTTTACAGTACCTGCTGGCGCGTCTTTATCAAAAATAACTAGACGTAGTTTTACGCGTAGTGGCTTTGAATAAGTTACGCCGCGGATTTGACATTCTTTAACGTCAAAAACTGGCTCACCAAGACGGTAGCTAACGTATTGCAGCTCGGAATTGCCGTTGTAGCTCTGAATCGGAAATACAGAACGGAAAGCAGCTTCAAGACCGTATTGACCTTCAGGATCCTGTTCGATAAATTTCTCGAACGAATCGAGCTGGATCGATAGCAGGTATGGAATGTCCAACACTTGTGGACGAGTACCAAAGTCCTTACGGATGCGCTTTTTCTCGGTATAAGAGTAAACCATGGGGTTCCTCAGCTCGCTGATAAGTGACCCAAACTGCCTCTGGTAGTATGAGACAGTGACTAAATATCTGTTTGAGTGTAGTAGCGTTTCATTAAGAGCTAATGAAGCGTTTTTTGCTTGAAGTATGGGTGCTCAAACAGCGGAAAAATCACCCAACCCCTACAGCGCAAAAAGGCCGGTGGTTATAAAACCACCAGCCATTAGCCGTTAGGCTAAGAAGCTAAGTAATAATTACTTAACAGCAACTACTGCGCCAGCTTCTTCTAGCTGAGCTTTAAGAGCGTCAGCTTCTGCCTTCTCAACACCTTCTTTAAGAGGTGCTGGAGCGCCGTCTACAAGAGCTTTAGCTTCTTTAAGACCTAGGCCAGTTGCGCCACGTACTGCTTTGATAACAGCAACTTTGTTAGCGCCTGCAGATTCTAGGATTACGTCGAACTCAGTTTGCTCAGCAGCAGCTTCGCCAGCTGCAGCGCCACCAGCTACAACAGCAGCTGCAGCAGAAACGCCGAATTTCTCTTCCATCGCTTCGATTAGTTCAACAACTTGCATTACAGACATTTCTGCAACTGCGTCTAGGATTTGCTCGTTAGTAATAGACATAACAATTCTCTTTTAAATCAACAATAAGTTTATTAAGCAACCAGAAAAAAGCAAGGCTTACGCCGCAGCTTCTTCTTTTTGATCGCGGATAGCAGCGAATGTACGTACCAGCTTGCCAGCAGAAGCTTCTTTCATGCACATCATTAGGCGTGCGATTGCTTCGTCGTAAGTTGGTAGTGTCGCTAGTACTTCAGCGTCAGTTAGCGCGCCTTCAAATGCAGCAGCTTTGATCTCGAAGTTTTTGTTCTCTTTAGCGAAGTCTTTGAAAAGACGCGCTGCAGCACCTGGGTGCTCGTTAGAGAATGCGATTAGAGTAGGACCAGTGAATGTCTCTGTTAGACACTCATAGCTAGTACCTTCTACCGCACGACGCATCAGCGTGTTACGAACAACTTTCAGGTAAACGCCCGCTTCACGAGCTTGTTTACGTAGAGAAGTCATTGCGCCCACTTCAACGCCACGAGAGTCAGCTACAACTGCAGAAAGTGCACCACTGGCAGCTTCGTTGACTTCAGCAACAATTGCTTTTTTGTCTTGAAGGTTTAAAGCCATCTTGGATTAACTCCTGGTTGTCGTTACACCACTCACTATTATCACAACAGTGAGAGCTTAAAAGGTGCTTCCCAGAAGAAAGGTAACTATTTACATAGAGCTTTCTGTCAGTTCGGGCACCATCTACGTAGGATGATTAAGTTTGACAAGTCAAACACCTACGGTCTTGGACGGAGACTGGGTCATAATTCACAACAAATTCTAGAAGAATTTAATGAACCAAAGTTCAGCCCCAACCACAAATATTAGGCGCAGAATTATACATTAATTTCGCGCCTAATCAAATCAATTATGCTTGAGTGTTCAGGCTACCCTGATCAACAGCAACACCAGCACCCATAGTAGTAGAGATGCTTACTTTCTGCAGGTAAGTACCTTTAGCAGAAGATGGCTTAGCTTTCTTCAGAGCAACTAGAAGAGCTTCTAGGTTCTCTTTGATCTGCTCAGCAGAGAAGTTTGCTTTACCGATAGTAGTGTGGATGATGCCGTTTTTGTCGTTACGGTAACGAACCTGACCAGCTTTAGCGTTCTTAACAGCTTCAGCAACGTTAGGAGTTACAGTACCAACTTTAGGGTTTGGCATTAGACCGCGAGGACCTAGGATAGTACCTAGTTGACCTACAACGCGCATTGCATCTGGAGAAGCAACAACTACGTCAAAGTTCATTTCGCCTTTCTTAACTTGCTCAGCAAGATCTTCCATACCAACGATGTCTGCGCCAGCTTCTTTAGCTGCTTCAGCGTTTGCACCTTGAGTGAACACTGCAACGCGGATGTCGCGGCCAGTACCGTGTGGTAGTACAGTTGCACCACGTACGTTTTGGTCAGATTTACGAGCATCAATGCCTAGGTTAACAGCAACGTCTACAGACTCAACGAATTTAGCAGTTGCTAGTTCTTGAAGAAGAGCTACAGCTTCGTTGATTTCGTATTCTTTAGTCGCGTCAACTTTGTCGCGGATTACGCGCATGCGCTTAGTTAGTTTAGCCATCTTATTAACCCTCTACCACTAGGCCCATTGAACGAGCAGTACCAGCGATTGAACGCTTCATTGCTTCGATGTCAGCACCAGTCATGTCAGCAGCTTTAGCTTCTGCGATTTCTTGGATTTGAGCTTCAGTTACAGTGCCCACTTTTTCAGTGTTTGGACGGCCTGAACCAGACTTAACGCCAGCAGCTTTCTTAAGAAGAACAGCAGCAGGTGGAGTCTTAGTGATGAACGTGAAAGAACGATCGCTGTATACAGTGATAACTACTGGAGTAGGTAGACCTTTCTCTAGAGATTCTGTTTTCGCGTTGAACGCTTTACAGAATTCCATGATGTTAACACCGTGTTGACCTAGTGCAGGACCAACTGGTGGACTTGGGTTTGCCATACCAGCAGCAACTTGTAGCTTGATGTAAGCTTCAACTTTCTTAGCCATGATTATTCCTAATTTTGGGTACAAGCGCTAATCGACCGATCAGCTCCCCGTTGATACAAATTCTTTTTATTTCGCTCAAAACTTAAGCTTCGATTGAAATAATAAGGCGCGAGATTATAGTAATAATTCGCGCCTTATACAAGCCTAAAAAGGTGATTTTTTATACTCTACAAATCAGAGTATTAGTCCAGTTTTTCAACCTGACCAAATTCAAGCTCAACTGGTGTCGCACGACCAAAGATCGATACAGACACTTTCAGGCGGCTCTTCTCGTAATCCACTTCTTCAACTGTACCGTTGAAGTCAGCAAATGGACCGTCTGTAACACGTACAACTTCACCCGCTTCGTACATAGTACGTGGGCGAGGAGCTTCACTTGCTTTCTCTAGACGGTTAAGAATCGCATCAGCTTCTTTATCAGTGATAGGAGCTGGACGATCAGAGGTACCACCAATGAAGCCCATGACACGCGGCACACTGCGTACTAAGTGCCATGATTCATCGTTCATGATCATCTGAACTAGGACGTAACCAGGGAAGAACTTGCGCTCAGACTTACGACGCTGACCTGCACGCATTTCCACTACTTCTTCAGTAGGGACTAGAACTTCACCAAACAGCTCTTCCATGCTGTGCATTTTGATATGCTCACGAAGAGATTGGGCTACACGGCCTTCAAATCCAGAGAAGGCTTGAACCACATACCAGCGTTTTTTTGGAGCTTCACTCATGAATTAAAACCCTCTATACCCCAGTTGCTAGAGCGACAAGACGAACCATGATGCCGTCAATGCCCCAAAGCACTAGAGCCATTACAATACTTACAGCTAAAACGATTAAAGTAGTTTGCATAGTTTCTTGGCGAGTAGGCCAAACCACTTTGCGTACTTCCATACGCGACTCTTTTGCAAACTCAATCGCAGCTTTACCCTTAGTTGTTGTAGCAGCAACACCAAGTGCCGCAGCGATTAATACAACAACTCCTGCAGCACGAATTACTACAGACATTTCACCATACAGGTAATTACCCACAACAGCGGCAGCTAACAGAGCGAAAGTGACAATCCACTTAAAGATATCTGCGCCATTTGAGCTATCAGGAGTTTCAGCATTATTTGCTTTCATAAAACCAACCTGTCTAAGTCTTAATATAGACGACAACAACCCCGCTGTTGCAGGGCAAATCCATTAAACGGCAATCTAACTAGATTGACGCACGCTTTTATTGATTGAGAAGCAACACCTCAATCAAAAAATCCTGCTTACATGTCTGTTTTCATAACAATGCAACAGACATTTTGTATAGTGCAGAAAAAGGGCATCAAATGATGCCCTTTTTGCTACTGGTTCGTCAAATCTTATTCCAAGATTTTCCGAAGACTTTAGCTAATTCGTTAGAATTAAGCGAAGATCTTAGCAACAACACCAGCACCAACTGTACGGCCACCTTCGCGGATCGCGAAACGTAGACCTTCGTCCATCGCGATTGGAGCGATTAGCTCTACAGTCATCTTGATGTTATCGCCTGGCATTACCATTTCTACG
>NZ_JATABH010000071.1:0-12540 GCF_036533775.1 Vibrio sp. M260112
CTATAACGACGCCGGATATATGTCGCAAGACCGTCGACCATCAATGTTAATCTCCGTTAAGGGTGCCTATGAAATAGCTTAAAGAAAAGACCGACATTAATTTCAATCAGGCCTTGCGAACAGCGAGGTGACCATATATGTCCCTTTAATTCCTTAATTGACAAAACCCTTTTGCTGCAATGGCCACTATCAGTCAATTGGGCTTACCTCAAGACAAACTTCAAATGCTGATGGCGCAAGTCATGCAAAACCCTGCGCTAATCAAAGAAGCGGTTGAAGAGTTGGGATTGGACTTCTCTAAAGTTGAAGAAGCAAAAGAGAAACTACAAAGCCAAGACAACTAAACATCTGCGTCCTAAAACACGAGCTTTAGACATGGCCGTTACTCCCAATATGGGGATAACGGCCTTTTTCATTGTTTATTACCACAAACCCTTGCTCTCAAATTGATGGATTTTGCATTGCAACCTAACTCAAATCGTTTAGTCTATTCTCTGTCAATTCTTGATCATGAGTAGAACGTAGAACAATGCGCGTCGACTATCATAAACGGCTGATTCCAGTCATTCGCTATCTGGAACGACACTTTAATGAACCTCTGAATCTGCCAGAAGTCGCCGCTTTGGCTAACCTCTCTCCCTACCACTTTCATCGCACATTTAAAGCGGTACAGGGAGAAACCTTGGCTGATTTCATTCGTCGGCTAAGGCTTGCGGCGGCAGCCGACGAACTCTTCAAATCAAAGCAACCCGTACTCAATATTGCTCTTGAATACGGTTTTTCCTCTTCTCAAAGCCTAGCTAAAGCGTTTAAGCAACACTATGGCGTCACGCCAAGCGAATTTAGAGATTGCGAAAACTATCAGGCATTTTCTAATTTGGCGCGAAACAGCAAGATTGGACACACGTTGCGCAAGAATGGAAACGAAAGCAAGATCATCGAACCCTATACTGGCTCTGAACCAACAATATGGAGCAAGACAATGGAATTACAACAGTTTGATGCAACCAAATTAGCTTACGTACGAGTTACTGGTCCGTATGGCGAAGGTTACCAAGAAGCCACCGAGCGTCTCTATCAGTGGGCAGGGATGAAAGGTCTCGCAGGCAATACCTGCATCTTTATTTATCATGATAATCCGGAAATCACACCGAATGATAAATGCCGTACAGATATCTGCTTAATGGTTCCAGAAGATACCGAAGTTCCACAAAATATTGAGCTGCAGGACTTCCCTGGAGGCCAGTACGCGGTAATGCGCCAAAAGATTACTGAGCACAGCCAGTATTCAAAAGCGTGGGATGACTTGATGGATAACGTGATTAACTCAGGAATGGAGAACGATGACCGTCCTTGTTTCGAGCTATATCACAGCTACGACCCAGAAACACAACATTCAGATGTGAGCTTTTGCACCGCCATTAAGCCATAGTTCAGCAGACACTCTCCTGCCCCAAAAAGCCTTCTATCTAGAAGGCTTTTTAGCTTACCTAACTAGACTGAATCACAAAAATAGAGGCTTTGCGTAATTCGATGAAACTACATCAGGAAGCTACGATCTGATCGCTACACCCATTCATTGTCGTATCCTTATGCCGAAACCTCGTTACAAAACAAATAACTGGAAGCATTACAATAAAGCCTTAATTAACCGTGGTTCTCTGACCTTTTGGATTGATGAGGAAACGATAAGCCAAGTGGAAGCAAAACAAGCAAGGCAAGCGTGGCAGACCTCGCCGATTCAGCGACTTAGCCATTATTACTACTGCATTGATCAAGGAGCGGGCAATGGCTCTATTTCTGACATCACTGTGAATAGGAATTAGCTCAATCACCTAGCCGTTGCTCTTAACTCCGCAGCCTTTGATGACTAATTGGGTTAAAAACTCAGCAGCCTGACGATAGTCTTCGTTATCAAGCTGAGGTTTCTGCATCACATTACAGATCTGCCAACCAAAGTCAGCGTATGTCTGAGTGGCCGCCCAGATGGTAAACATGAGGTGTTGAGGGGGAACATCATCCATAAATCCAAGCTGAGACCAGGTCGAGAACTTATCCATCATCATTCGAGCCTGCTTAAAAAGCTCATCACCAATATCTTTTGGCAGTGCTTTCGCACCCGACATCACTTCGTTGGCAAACACTTTTGACGCATGAGGGTGATCTCTTGAAATACGTAGTTTGGCTTCTATGTATTGGCTCAAAGCCTCTACCGGATCGCTCAACTCTTCAATAGGACGCGATGCTTCAAGCAATGGCTGAGTCACGGTTTGCAGCACTGCGTAATAGAGCTTGTCTTTGGAACTGAAATAGTAGAACACGTTCGCTTTAGGGATATCAGCGGCCTTGGCAATATCGATCATTTTCGTCGCAGCGTACCCTTGAGTCGCAAACTGCTCACTCGCCACTTCAATTATCAAGTCCTGATTTTTCTGCCTAATGCGAGTCATTACGTATTCCTATATCAATCTGTTAAGTCATAGTAAACAAACTGCTAACAATGGTAAATGACGTTACCAAAAAGGTTAGAGCCCGTTTCATTGAGCAAATCCCTGTACCTTATAAGACAAACCAAGTATAGATTTGAATGATAATATCGTAACAAACTTCCAAAGTTTCCATTAAATAAAAACGGCCACTAAAATCGTGGCCGTTGGAAACATGAGAATAAGGTAACTTAATCAAACTTCATTGCTAGCGCAGCCGCAATATTACGTGAGGTCATTTCGACGTTAAATGCTGCTTCTTTTAGCGCCGTCGGTAAGTCCGTCGCACCTAAAACGACACTGTACACCGCATCTAGACCATGATCGTGAACCACACGGCAGTCCTGCGCGGTACTGCCTGCGATACCAATCACAGGCAAGTTATACAGCTTAGCGGTACGAGCAACACCAATCGGTGTTTTGCCATGTATGGTTTGGCTGTCAATTCGCCCTTCACCCGTAATCACTAAGTCTGCATCTTTGATCACTTCAGCAAGATTGACGGCATCCATGACAATGTTGATCCCAGGACGGAGCGTCGCATTAAACAAACCAAGTAACGCAGCCCCTAGCCCTCCAGCAGCACCCGCTCCGGCTTGATCAATCACATCCTTACCGTTGGTCTGAAGAATCACCTTAGCGTAGTGAGCAAGGTTTGCATCTAGCTGAACCACCATTTCTGGCGTCGCTCCCTTTTGGGGACCAAAGATATGTGAAGCACCTTTTGGACCACACAACGGGTTATCGACATCACAGGCCACTTCCAATTGTACGGTCGCTAAACGCGAGTCCAGCCCCGACAAGTCAATATTGACCAAATCAGCCAGAGCGCCGCCACCAAAAGGTAAGTCAACGCCCTTTGCATCAACCAGTTTCGCACCCAGTGCCTGTGCCATGCCCACACCGCCATCATTGGTCGAACTGCCACCAATACCGATAATAATATGGTCAACACCTCTATCAAGTGCCGCTTTAATCAGTTCGCCGGTGCCATATGTGGTAGTCAGTAATGGGTTTCGCTCATCGGGTTCAACTAAATGAAGGCCTGATGCTGCCGCCATTTCAATAACGGCAGTCGAACCATCACCAAGTAGTCCGTAAAAGCCTGTGACTGGCTGACCCAGAGGCCCCGTCACTTCAACCGTTACGATATCGCCTCCAGTCGCGTCAACGAGGGATTGCACTGTGCCTTCCCCACCATCCGCCATCGGCAGTTTGATGTACTCTGCGTCTGGCATGATTTCTTTGAAGCCACTTTCAATCGCAGTCGCCACTTCCATAGCAGTGAGACTTTCTTTGTAAGAGTCTGGAGCGATCACTACTTTCATATATGTTTCCTATTTTGGCTTGTTACAGAAGAACAAGACTTAGAATGTAAACCAGTGTCATTGCTGTCACGCCCTGAACCAGGGTTGCCATGGTTTGTGCGCGGTAAGCGAGTCCAACCGACATACGGCTAAACTGAGAGACAACCCAGAAGAAGCTGTCGTTCGCATGCGATACCGTCATAGCACCAGCACCAATCGCCATCACTGTAAGTACTCGTCCCATTTCAGAGTCTAGTCCGAGTTGAGCTAACATCGGGGCAACAAGCGCAGACGTAGTCACTAGAGCCACCGTTGACGAACCTTGCGCAGACTTTAGAGCCGCCGCAACGATGAATGGCATAAAGATACCGACGCCCAAAGCAGACAAGGTTGTTCCTAAATATTCACCCAGTGGTGTTGCTTTTAGAACCGCACCAAATGCACCACCAGCACCAGTAATGAGTAGAATTGGAGCCGCCGCAGTAATGCCTTGGCTAATACGCTGACCAAACTCTTCAACCTTGTTGTCGCTCTTTAGCAAACGTACTGACAAGAACAAACCAATCAACAGTGCAGTCAGTGGTTGACCTAAGAACACCAACACATCAAACAGCGCACCCTCACCCAAAGGTAGGCTTGGGAACTTGGCAATTGAGCCAAAACAGATCAATAAAATAGGCACAAAGATTGGTGCAAATGCCTGCCCTGCAGTCGGCAGCTCGCCGTAAGAGGCTTTAAGTTCTTTCCAGTCCTGCTTGATCTCTTCTGCCTGTTCAGCCGCATCAGGTTCAACATCTTTAAAACGATTAGCCCACAACATACCCGCTAGCGCTGCGGTTGCGGCAACAAAGATACCCACACCAATAACCAGACCTAGATTAGATTCAAGACCTAGATTACCTGCGGCAGCAATTGGACCAGGAGTTGGCGGCACGAATGTATGCGTTGCGTATAAACCCGTTGCTAGCGCCACACTCATTGCGACACTGGATGTTTTCATACGGTTTGCCAATGACTCTTTCAGAGAGTTAAGGATGACAAAACCAGAATCACAAAAAACAGGCACCGACACGATGTAACCAATAATGCTCATCGTCAGAGTCGGGAAACGATCGCCCAGTACTTTAATCACAGTATCGGCCATCGTAATCGCTGCGCCGCTTTTCTCTAGGATGACACCAATTATGGTACCGAGAACAATCACTAGGCCGATATAGCCAAGAATGCCGCCAAAACCTGAAGCGATGGTCTTAGCAATACTGTCAGCTGGTAAGCCATAAGCAAATGCAGCTAAAAATGCTGCTACGATGAGTGCTAAAAAGGGGTGTAACTTAAACTTGGTGGTTGCGAGGACGATAAAGGCTATCACCCCCAGCAGGATTAGGATCAGACTCATAATAACTCCGTTTATAGTAATGTTTGTTCTCTACGCCAGAACTCATTTCCGACATTGAGGGTGTCAGTAGGGACGGGGTTATTATTCAGTGATTCCACCATCATTCCTTTATGCAAACTGACAAATTTTAAGCGACCAAAACGTCTTAAATATGTCAAATTGCACAAATCACTCTATTAAATTACAAACATTTAAGTGCTAAATATAACTGCACCTTATTATCTAAACTATTGATTTTAAAGTTAGTAATTTCTTCTATCTTATCTAGCCTATATCGCAGAGTATTGCGGTGAATATGTAGCGCTGCACAAGCTTGAGCTAGATCGCAGTCTTGATCAAAAAACACTCTGAGCGTCTTAATAAGTACGCCTTTGCTATCGTGTCGCAACAGTTTTTCTAACGGTTCCGTCAGTTGAGAGCGCCTCCATTGGTCTTGTTTTAGTCCGCCAACCAATACTGACAACTTATGATCTTGATAGAACAAGATCGCTTCTTTGCTCTTCTCTGCACTCGCAAGCGTCGCTTTAGCGGTTTCGTAAGAGCGCGCTAAACCCGCTACCCCTGAAAAGTATTGCCCTAGTGCGATCTGAATTGAGAAGTCCGCTTCCTGTGCGATGCGTTTCAACAGACGTTTAACCCGCGCTTTCTCTTCATTCTGGTTCCAGTTCCCTTCCACAAGAGTCACTGGTTTTAGCACCACCACTTCGTTCATTGACACAGAGACTATGCCAACAATATTGTCTCGTTCAGGATAGTCCAAGAGATGCACCAGCTTCTGCAAATGCTCTAATGTCAATGACTGTCCCTGTTTCGGTATAACCTTTACTACGGCGGCAACTCTTGGCTGCGCAAGATTCAGATCCAGTCTCTCTGCGATCGATAGCAGTTGGTTCTCGTTTAGGGTCGACCCTTGTATTAGTTGCATCAGCAACTCTTCTCGATGACGCTTGTTCCACTGAATCTGTGCTATCAAGGCTTCTTGCTCAATGATCAGTTCTGCCGTCATCTTGACCAATTCGCCATAACTTCTGACGTCATCCGGTTGGCCCGATATTCCTACCACTCCGATCACTTTATCTTGATAAAGAATGGGGAGATTGATTCCCTCTTTTACACCAATCAGTGTACTGGCAACCGTCTGATTAATTTCAATAGTACGGTTATCATGAATCGCCAGTAAGGCTCCCTCATGAGTGCGATGTAAACGGGTTGGATCACTGGATCCGATAATCTGTCCGTTCTCGTCCATAACGTTCACGGGAAACTGGATAATTTTCGTCGCACGTTCAACAATTTGACGAGCGATTAGGGTATTTAACTGCATCTCTTTTGCCCTGTGATATCAGCCTGTCGGCATACCCGATTAACATATCACAAGCCTCCCTCAATTAACTGAACTCACTATATTGCGCAGTTCACAATGAGAAGAAAAAATCCCGAAGTAAGTACGCCAGGTGCCTGCTAAGACGGAGCCCGATAAGCACTCCTACCTTTTGCCTTACAACGGGAACGCGTATAAAAGGAGACAAAAAACTACGCGATTTAGTAGCAATAAATTTAGGGTTCATGCCAAACCCAAGGAGCAATAAAGGGAGAGGAATCCTTTACGCCCCGGACGGAATTACTTTCTGATTGAATGATCAGAGCGTTTCTCAATCGCTTTAATCAAAGCAGAATGATCCCAATTTTGACCACCTAACGCCGCACAATCTTCAAACAGCTCTTGAGCTGTGGCGGTATTAGGTAGTGCAACTCCAAGCTCTTTCGTGCCTGTCAGTGCAAGATCTAGGTCTTTTTGGTGTAGAGAGATTCTAAAGCCCGGATCGAAGGTACCTTCAATCATGCGCTAACCGTGAACTTCGAGAATCTTCGAGCTAGCAAAACCACCTAATAGAGCCTGACGGACTCGTGCGGGATCCGCACCGGCTTTTGAAGCAAACACTAACGCTTCAGAAACCGCTTCAATGTTTAAAGCAACGATAATTTGGTTGGCTACTTTACACGTTTGACCCGCACCATTGTCGCCCACCAAAGTGATATTTTTACCCATCGCTTCGAACAGTGGACGGGCTTTATCGAACGCTTGTTGTGAACCACCCACCATGATGCTTAAAGTGGCGTTAACCGCGCCCACTTCACCACCCGACACTGGCGCATCGAGATACTGAGCACCACTTTCATTAATACGTGCTGCAATCGCCTTGGTTGCCATTGGTGAAATCGAGCTCATGTCGATAACCAATTTGCCCTCAGCGCTAGTCGCTGTCAGGCCGGCTTCAACACCTTTTTCACCAAATAGCACATCTTCAGTATGTTTGGCACCATGAGGATAACCACATCGGCTAAACGTGTTGCCTCTTCTGGTGAGTGACAAACTATCGCTCCCGCTTGCACAAGATCTTTTGGCGGTGGGTTGAAATGGTCTGAAACCACAATGTCATAGCCTGCTTTTTGTAGATTGGCAGCCATTGGTCTGCCCATGATTCCAGTACCGATAAATGGGTAGTTGATTTCCCCCGTCCCCGGTTCATGTCGTCCTGGATTGTCAGCCAACTGCACATGAGCGATTTGCTCGATGTTCGCTGACATGGTTGGTGCCAAATCACCTTCCATGATCTGCATGTGGTAGATGTCATACTGAATAAACAGGTTGTCACTACCGACTTCCTTGATGATCGCTTTCGCTTGTGCGAATGCCACCTGCATTTGCTCTGGGTCAGTAACACGAATCGCTTTACAACCTAGACCTTCGACGACCGCCACATGGTCAACACCGTAGCCATTAAGTTCGGGGGCATTTTGGTTCTCGAACGCAAGTTGAACACAGTAATCAATGTCGAACTGACGCTGAGCCTGTCGAATCAAACCTAGGTAGGAGTTGTTCACCAATACATGGATGTAAGGCAAATTAAACTGAGCACCAACCGCTAATTCCTCGATCATAAACTGGAAATCATAGTCACCAGAGATAGCGACGATATCTCGATTTGGATCCGCTGCACGAACACCTAGTGCCGCCGGAGTTGTCCAACCTAACGGCCCCGCCTGACCACAGTTAATCCAGTGACGCGGTTTGTATACATGTAAGAACTGGGCAGCAGCGATTTGCGACAGACCAATGGTGCTGACGTAACAGGTATCGCGACCAAACGCCTTATTCATCTCTTCATAAACACGCATTGGTTTGATTGGCGCATCGGTGTAATGGGTTTTACGTAACATCGTCGCTTTGCGCTGCTGACATTGCCCCACCCAAGCACTACGATTTGGCAATTTACCAGCGTCTCGCCACTCACGAGCCACTTCAACCAAGAGTTCTAATGCCGCTTTAGCGTCAGAGACAATGCCTAAGTCTGGACAGAACACTCGACCAATTTGCGTCGGTTCGATATCAACGTGAACAAACTTACGTCCTTTAGTGTAAACATCCAGTGAGCCGGTATGTCGGTTTGCCCAACGGTTACCGATACCAAAGACAAAATCAGACTCAAGTAGAGTGGCGTTACCGTAACGATGTGCGGTCTGCAAGCCAACCATACCCGCCATTAGCTCATGGTCATCGGCAATAGAACCCCACCCCATTAAAGTAGGGATGACGGGGACGCCAGTGATCTCGGCGAATTGCTGCAACAATTGTTCAGCGCCCGCATTAATCACGCCCCCACCAGAGACAATCACTGGATTTTCTGATTCGCATAGCATTGCCATCGCTTTCTCAACCTGAGCTCGAGTGGCTTTTGGTTGGTAAGCTTCCAACGGCTCATAGGTATCAATATCAAATTCAATTTCCGTTAACTGTACGTCTATCGGAAGATCGATAAGAACCGGACCAGGACGGCCAGAACGCATCAGATGGAATGCATGCTGGAATGCTCGTGGCACCTGAGCAGGCTCTAGAACTGTCGTCGCCCACTTGGTGACAGGTTTGGCAATCGACTCAATATCAACCGCCTGAAAATCTTCTTTGTGCAAACGCGCACGTGGTGCCTGTCCAGTAATACACAAGATTGGAATTGAATCTGCCGATGCCGAGTAAAGACCGGTAATCATATCCGTACCCGCTGGGCCTGATGTACCGATACACACACCAATATTGTTTTGATTGGTACGGGTGTAACCTTCAGCCATATGCGACGCACCTTCCACGTGACGCGCTAAAACATGATCGATTCCACCAAGCTTTTTCATTGCTGCGTACATTGGGTTGATGGCTGCACCAGGAACGCCAAAGGCAATGTTTACACCTTCCTTCTTCAACACCTCTACCGCTGCTTCAATTGCCTTCATCTTTGCCATGCGAACCTCCATTTCGATTGTATACAATTCAAAGACACTTTGTGCACTATGAATCATATTTAGAATTTGGCAACCCCAAATGCAACATTTTTTCAACATAGAGCATTTGCTTTAAGCGCTCACTAACCCTTTAAAACTTAGAAATCATTACTTTACATAAAATATCTTTACATAAAAATAATTCCCCACACGCTCAAATGAAAAATAATTGTTAAATACCCTTTGATTGTTTACATAAATTGAAATATAAGTATTCGTGAACAATCAATTTTGTACACAAAATCATTCGATATTGTTTAAAGGAGACGAACAATGAGTATGAACGATGTAGCAGAAAGAGAAGAGACTGCCTGTCTACGCGTGGTTGGTAATACAGAGAACCCAGAATTCCAAGCCATACTGTCTAAAGAGGCTCTCTCTTTCCTAACCAAACTTGTAGAGAAGTTTGCACCGCGTAGAGATGCACTATTGCAAGCTCGCGAAGAGCAACAAAAGCGTTATGACGCTGGCAAATTGCCAGGCTTTCGCGCTGATACTAAGCAAATTCGGAATGACAAGAGCTGGAAAGCATGGAAGAATCCCAATGGTGGGATGATGTTTTCTCATTCACCGAAGATTACTTTGGCGTGCAACGCGGCACCATTCGCGCCACAGTGCTCATTGAAACCCTACCAGCCGTATTCCAGATGGATGAAATGCTGTATGCCATGCGCGACCACATCGTCGCAATGAACTGTGGTCGCTGGGACTATATTTTCAGCTACATCAAAACGTTGAAAAATCACGCTGATCGCATTCTTCCAGACCGTCATGTGGTCGGGATGGACAAAGAGTTCCTCAATGCCTATAGCCAGCTGTTAGTGCGTACTTGCCACCAGCGAGGAGCACTCGCGATGGGGGGGATGTCGGCCTTTATTCCAGCTAAAGATCCCGCAGAGATGGAGCGCGTGACCGCCAAGGTCATCGAAGATAAAGAGCGTGAATCACGTAATGGTCACGATGGTACTTGGGTGGCTCACCCAGCGCTAGTTGACCTCGCAATGTCGGTATTCGAAAAGAACCTTAATGGCAAAGCCAACCAACTTGATTTCGTTAGTCCAATCAACGAAATAGGAGCAGATTTACTGCTTAAACCCTGTGAAGGTAGCCGAGACGAAGCAGGCGTGCGCAAAAACATCCGCATTGCTCTCTACTACATCGAAGCATGGATCCAAGGTCATGGTTGTGTGCCGATTTATGGCCTGATGGAAGATGCTGCAACGGCGGAAATCTCACGTGCCAACATTTGGCAATGGATACATCATGGCGTCGTACTCGACGACGGACAAACATTTACCAAAGAGCTCTTCCACCAATGGTTGTACCAAGAGCTCGACACCATTAAACAGGAAGTGGGCGACACTCGATTTGCTGCTGGCCGCTTTGAACAAACCGCTGACCTTTTCTTCGAGCTGTCGACAGCAAAAGAGTTCGCCACCTTCCTGACCTTACCAAGCTATCAGCTTCTACAAGGAGCTGAGTAATACCTCGCTGACTTACATTGTGTAAATCAGGCTGGTAAACGTTAACAGGAGATAACATGGGAAGTTTAACTCTAGAACAAGCACTGTCCGTCATAGACGGCACCTTTCAGGCAGGCTTAAAGAACAAATGCGCACCGCTTACGGTCGCTGTTCTCGACAGCGGGGGTAAGCTGATTTCCCTGCAACGTCAAGATGGCTCTAGTATGATGCGACCAGACATCGCCATCGCTAAAGCTTGGGGGGCACTCGCGCTCGGTTGTTCGTCGAGGAAACTCGCTCAGGATGCCGACAGCCGTCCTGCATTTATCTCCGCCGTTAACGTATTGGCTCACGGTAATATGGTTCCAGTACCCGGCGGCTTGCTGATCCGAGACGCAGAAAAAAACATCCTTGGCGCGGTTGGTGTCAGCGGTGATCTGTCAGATATTGACGAGTCTTGCGCACTTGGAGGCATTGATCACGCACGACTCTACTCAGACGAAGCCATCTCTTAGCTAACTAGCTAAAGAAATAGGCCCACTAATTCATAATCATAACCCTCTAGGTTCAATTATAGCTTACCAACCAAGCACCTAATCGGTTTCAATTACTTGAAACCGATTATAATCAAAATTTAATAATCAACACTGTAAACATTGTTGATTATTGCCAACATTTCCTCACATTAAAACCTATCTTTTTAAGTAAGAAATCCTACGAACAGCTAGGAAAAAATGCCAACCAATTAACAAAGAAATCATTAAAAAAATTAAAATATAGAATAAAAATCCCGAAGCAATAATAGTTATTATTTTTTACATAGAATGTATCCATAGGTCATATATGGTAAACATATGAATTGGCATTGTTACACTAGATATGAAGAGTTATGAAAAACATAAGCGAATTTCACAAACTGGCCAAAACAAACATAAACAAAATCCTAAGTGAAATTAATAACAAAGAGACAATATCAAATGTAAAAATTGCATACTATTATACAAAATTAGACAATTTATTGTTTGATATTCTATGTGATATTAATTGGAGAAAAAAAACAAAACGTCCATTAGACCAAAAATGGGAAGATGCCGTAATCCTCTATTCAGGCAAGTTACAAAAAATATACTTAAATACAAATGGAAACGTTAAGGAAAGCCTCAATAAGCTCATGTGCGATAGCCATAAAGAAAGACATGACGAAAGACATGAACTGAAGAAAAACAATATAAAAACATTGAGTCACCCTACCTTTTATGGTCTAAAAAAAATATATTTAAGTCCGTTAAGATCAAACGAAAAAGCAACAAAAAAAAGAAGAAAACCTGAAGATTTAAAACAACTATTTATCAAAACAATGATAAACAATGATTGGAAAATCAAAAAACACTGGCTAAATTGCAAGGCGTTGTTGCCTAAATCAGTTGAACCTTTTTCGAGTCTTGCGATCTGACCCTTTATGATGGTTAGAGCGGTGGTGGCATGGGTAAGGCAAAAAAGAAGATAACTAACTGGGCGGAGTACAATAAGGCTCTGTGTAAACGGGGCTCGGT
>NZ_JATABH010000072.1:0-11471 GCF_036533775.1 Vibrio sp. M260112
TGAGAGTTGCTCAACAGAGAATTGATGAACTTGGTTAAGTGCTTGTCTTAGAAACATAAAAAAATCCGAGTGTCTGGAATACACTCGGATTTTGACACCTTGAAAGGATCGTTCAACCGATCATTTAAGCCTTAACTGATCGGCATTAGCCCGAAAGGCTCCTTTTTTACTATTTACCATTTTTGTTGCGAATCATTCGGCGTAAACGTGAGCGGCGCTCCGCTTCGCCCTGGCTGGCATCACTTGGATTGTTAGTACGGGTTTTACGGTTTTTAAATGCAGGTTTAGTGTGCATTTTTTCTATTAGAGCGTCGCGGTTCTTTGGCTCATAACCTTCTAGCTCTTTACGGTAGATACGTTGACCAATTAAGGTTTCCACCTGTTGAAGTGTTAGCTCTTCTTCACGGTTAACGAACGATACCGCATTACCACGCTGGCCAGCACGACCCGTACGGCCAATGCGGTGAACATAATCTTCAGCCAAAAATGGCATATCAAAGTTCACAACATGAGGTAAGTTCTGAATATCAAGGCCACGGGCTGCAACGTCAGTCGCGATCATCACGCGAGCCTTACCTGTTTTGAATTCTTCCAGCGCACGGCGACGAGCACTCTGCGCTTTGTCACCATGACAAAGCACGGCTTTAATACCATCAAGCTTCAGCTCTTTAAGTAGCTCGTTTGCCGTCTCTTTGTAGTTAACAAAAACCAGCACCTGTTTCCAGTTCTTACGGCCAATAAGCTCCGACAATAGCTCTCGCTTGCGCTCTTGCTCTACAGGGTAAACAACGTGCGCAATGGTGTCAGCGGTCACGTTCTCTCGAGCAACAGAAACGCGTTTTGGTTGACGCAGAATTTGGCCTGCCAGCTTGTTCATCTGCGCTGAGAAAGTTGCAGAGAAAAGCATAGTCTGAGGTTTAGTGGTTACGCCAGCCATGATCTTTTCGATCGAAGCGATAAAACCCATGTCTAACATGCGGTCAGCTTCATCGAATACTAGGTACTCTAGGTTAGCCAAAGAAACGTTATTGAGTTCAATGTGCTCAATCAGGCGACCCGGCGTAGCAACAAGCACATCTACACCCGCTTCAAGGGCTTTTTGCTGCGTTGCCATTTTCTTGCCACCAAAGATCGCAACGGTCTTGATGTCGGTGTACTTTGTGTAATCTTGGATGTTTGTCGCAACCTGTTCTGCCAGTTCGCGTGTCGGCGTTAAGATAACGGCACGCGTTTGGTGGCGGTTAGCGGATTTGGCACTATCAAGGATATTCTGAACGATAGGCAAAGCAAACGCGGCTGTTTTACCCGTACCCGTTTGTGCGTTAGCTAGGATGTCATGTCCACGGCGAGCTAAAGGAATCGCTTGTTGCTGAACTGGAGTGAGTTTCTCATACCCACACTCAGTAAGAGCTTTCACGATTTCTGGAGAAAAGTTTTGTGATGCAAATGACATATCTTGTTCCTAAAGCTAACGACAAATTTAAAGCGTAACCCAAATTACGGTCGCTGATTATAGAGCATTAACGCCGAGATGGGAGTGTAAATGTGAAATTAGCCTAAATAACTCCTCATTTGACGACGTTCTCGCCATTATTGAACAGCCTGATAGTCCCCAAAAGAGCAACTGTGTGACGATTTCTCTTTACCCCGACCACCCCCTCCATAACCACGTCTAACCTAGCATCACGCTATAATAATCAAGGGAATGGCGTCAGGTTTTGATCGCATCTCTTTCATAAGTCGTTACATAACTGGTACTTTAGTGCTTTACATCTGACCTCATACAATGAACACTCCCATTCGAAATTTGTATGTAAGCCAGCCCTATAGAGTCAGTAGAAAATTATGAACAGCACCACCCAAAAAAAATCGAATCCTCTATTCGAAATCTTATTTAACGTCGTCATACCGTCATTTATTTTAATGAAATTCAGCGGTGACGAACATTTAGGAACGGCGATGGCGTTGGTTGTTGCTCTGGCGTTTCCGATCGCTTATGGCGCCATGGATCTGATTCGCAATAAGAAATTTAACTTTATCGCAGCGCTTGGCTTTGTCAGTGTCTTATTAACGGGGGGGATCGGTCTACTCGAACTCGATACTCGTTGGTTAGCACTTAAAGAGGCTTTAATTCCAGGCCTGATCGGTTTGGCCGTGCTAGGTTCAACCTTTACTCGCTACCCATTTATGCAGAAGATGGTTCTAAATGACACCGTACTCAACCTAGAACTGATCACTGAGCGTTTAAAAGAGAATAATAAAACGCAAGCGTTCGAACGCTGTTTGATGTCATCAAACTATCTATTCGCGAGCACATTCGCCTTCTCATCGGCAATGAACTACTTCCTTGCGACTTGGATTGTAACAAGCCCCGCAGGAACAGCAGAATTCAATGAAGAGTTAGGTAAACTGACACTTTACAGCTATCCAATTATCGCGATTCCAAGCATGCTAATGATGTTCGGTATTTTCTACTACGTTTGGCGCCAAATCCGTGCCATGACCGCACTGGAAACCGAGCAGATTTTCCACGCTAAATAACCGACCTCAATGAATGCAAAACGTTCTCAGTAGCCTCTGACACAGAAGTACTAATTTGAATTATATTGGGCCCTATTCGATAACACGCAAGGTAATGTAATGACATTCCGGATTGATCTGCTTATCCAACAATATCCGCTCGTCGAAGAGCTTATCGGACTCAACGAAACATCTTGGTTTAATCCTTCGATTACTTCTGTCGAAGAAGCACTACCGCATGTCGGACTTGATGCGATGGATATTCGAGATGCAAGTGAGCGATTACTACGCTTTGCTCCTTACCTTGCCAAAGCCTTTCCAGAAACAGCGCCAGCACAAGGCATTATCGAATCTGAACTGGTTTCCATACCTGCCATGAAAATGGAACTTGAACGACGATTTAACACCAGCATCGCAGGTCATCTACTCCTTAAAAAAGATAGCCACTTACCGATTTCTGGATCGATCAAGGCCCGAGGCGGCATTTATGAAGTATTGACGCACGCTGAAAGGCTCGCACTTGATGCAGGCTTGCTTACAAAATCCGATGATTACAGCCTACTGCTGAACGAATCTTTTCGTCAGTTTTTCAGCCAGTTCAGCATAGCGGTTGGCTCTACCGGTAACCTTGGAATGTCTATCGGTATCATTAGTGCCAAGTTAGGATTTTCTGTTTCGGTGCATATGTCTGCTGACGCCCGCCAGTGGAAGAAAGATAAGCTTCGCGATCACGGAGTGAATGTCGTGGAGTACGAACAAGATTACGGCGTCGCGGTTGAACAAGGTAGAAAAGAAGCTGAAAGTGACCCTAATTGTTTCTTCATTGATGACGAAAACTCTCAAACTCTATTTTTGGGCTATTCCGTCGCTGGTGAGCGTTTGAAGGCGCAATTTGACCAGCAAGGTATCGTCGTCGACGAGCAACATCCTTTGTTTGTTTATCTACCTTGTGGTGTCGGTGGAGGGCCAGGTGGCGTTGCCTTTGGTCTAAAAATGGCGTTCGGAGACCATGTGCATTGCCTCTTTGCTGAACCCACCCACTCTCCATGTATGCTTCTTGGGGTTCATACTGGACTTCACGACAACATCAGCGTCCAAGATATAGGGATTGATAACATAACCGCCGCAGACGGCTTAGCTGTCGGTCGCGCGTCCGGCTTTGTTGGACGAGCGATGGAAAGGATGATCGATGGCTATTTCACGGTGACGGATGAGCGTATGTACCAACTGTTGGGTCAACTCAATCAGCATCAAAACATCCAGCTCGAACCATCGGCGTTAGCTGGCATGATCGGGCCAATCGTGGTGACAAACAATCACGAATATAGGCTGAGAATGAAGTTTGACAATTCCGTTATGAACAACGCGACTCACCTCGTATGGGCAACCGGCGGTGGCATGGTACCCGAACAGGAAATGCGTTCCTATCTAGCAAAGTCACAAAGCTGATAATGCGCTATACATTGGTATTGAGAACACTCATACCCATAAGTCGGTGACCAGCCCATTACTTTTTCAGCACTTGGTGAATCATGTTTCTGAGGGAAAAAACGCGCATGAATACCACTCGTTGCATCATCCACGATAGCCATGAGGCAAGAGCGTTCATTACCGAACCAGCAATGTGGACTGCCATCCATTTGCAACATAAGCCCAGCCAACGGCATACGCTCTCTGCATCAGCACATTCGTTGTACATTTTTACTCACTGTAGCCTTTGTTGCATTTCTCTGTTCATTGACACCCAGTATAGTTGAAGGGATGTCTATGAATCACACAGTTAAATCAGAATGAAATACCTAGCCCCTTCTCAAGAAAAGCCAGAAAAAAAACCGCTATCCAACTCCACATTCCTAAAGCATTCCACCACATAAACGCCTTAAATTTGACTGAATTTGTTGTAACCCGTTTACGAATAAATGGGTACTTAACCCAATAATCAAAGCAGCGGCTGCCTACCTCCCAAGACAATTGATATTTAGGGCGCATATAACCGTTATCGTCATAGTATTTGCCAAGGTCTTTTGCTAACTGCTTATCCATAAAGATAATATACTTAAAACTCCCTAATGAAATTACTGGCAATATAACTATCGCTGGAAAGCACCACGCAATAGCAACAACACCGACAACAGCTATCAACCAATCCAACATTTATTCATTACCCCAAACGTCTTCAACAACGCCTAACCTGACTTTCCACCATAGATTTTTTCTCTTCTTCTGGGTCTATGATTTCTCTTGGGGGGTATTTGTAATCCATATTCCATCCATAAACTTTTTTAACATAATCCTATCAAAAGTCGGTGTTCATTATTTCAATGATGTTCAATTCGAAAGTTTACCCTTTAAAACAAATACCATACACTTAGATTCTCCATTAGAAGCTATTTCTGGAAGTAAAGTAGCCTTGCAGAGCAGATGAATCGTTAGAAAATGAATTACAGCTTAAAAGCGCATTGCATTGCCAAGCACTTATCCGCACCAGCAGTTTTGGACAGCGAATTAATTGGCAACTAGGCTTTTACCTTTAATAATCGTTGTCTACCAGTTAAATCCTTA
The DNA here is from genome assembly GCF_036533775.1 of Vibrio sp. M260112. Taxonomy (NCBI): domain Bacteria; kingdom Pseudomonadati; phylum Pseudomonadota; class Gammaproteobacteria; order Vibrionales; family Vibrionaceae; genus Vibrio; species Vibrio sp. M260112. The sequence continues at coordinate 5,083 of NZ_JATABH010000072.1, forward strand.
AACAAACTTACCAAATTAGAGGATCAACTCTCTACGGAAATCTGTAGGCTAAATAATGCATATTTTGAATTGGCGAAGGTGTATCACGATATATTTAATGGTGCCTGTCCTTTAAGAGTGTTGTCCTTTAAGAGTGAAGGCCTAAACGCGGTGGGTGAAAATTAAACACTCATGCGGTCGCCCTGAGGATCAGTTACTTAATAACGCTTCGATAGATGTACTTTGAAAAGATCACTAAAAAAAGAATCGCAACGACTTGGGGGATGCTCGGTATATATGGTGAACTATCCAAAGAAGGTAATGCATAGTTACCCTCGATCTCAAAATAGAGAACATTAACGACAAGTAGAACTAAATTGTGTATGCAGTGGGTAACAATGGATACTCGCAAGCCAAATTTATAAAATATCCATCCTAAAACGCCACCCATAACGAATGCATGCAAAATGTCTTGATGCAACATACCAAAGCAAACCGATGAAATAAAAATAGAGATGGTTAAGCCAAACCTACTTAGGCACTGCTTTAACAGATATCCACGAAAAATTACTTCTTCTAACACAGGAACAAGAACACAAAATAACAAGGCAGACTCAATTACGCTTAGCCAGTTGATCACCCCTCCATCATTTTTAAACATGGGCTGATAATAGTTGAGCTGATTTAAGATATAGTTTGAATCAAAGGTGTAAGATAGAGCGGTCGAAAAATAAAAGACAGCTATAGAAAGGGGAAAATATAGAGTCGCTACTGTCATCGATTTTTTAAAAGGTGGGGCAGTAGGAATACCATTATTCGAAAGCGGCCCGAATAGTGCCATAGCGAAAGTAACACGGCTTAAATGAACAATAATCACCCAGTAAGATAAAAGAACACTAACGTCAAACTGTCCAAGTATTTCACTAGAATCGTAGAGAATAAAAAACAAGTGCCCTGCGAGGGGCGAGGCACTTGCAGCTATAAAAATAATTAATATAGCAATCTTTAACATGGTATTAACGACCACCTCGTCTATCACTTGAACGTTGATCGCCTGGTGAGTTCATATCACTTCGAGAACGTGATCTCGCAGTTCGATCGCCACTTCTATCACGGCGCTCTCGGTAACGCTCGTTATTTCTCTTAGCCTGCACGTTAGACAGGTCACCATAATTATCTGACATCCAGGCTACCGCGAAAAGCACGCGATGCTCCCGTTACCTGTGAGAGAGCGCTTTCTGATAATACTTTCATTGATATTTCCTTATCTAGCAAATGACAATAAACAGATGTAAAGCAAATACTCGCAATAAATTATTAACACCGAGGAAAGCAAAAATTCAAGCTAAATTACAAAAACCTAACAATCTTGGGCATCTTATCCGCTTTACCAAGATTACTTGGCAAGGGGGTAACGGGCTTTCAGCGATTTCGTTGCATAGAATGTAAGCGTTTCTTTCAGCTTGATTATGCATACCAGGCATATAAGCCTAATGTCAAAGAACAAATTATTGATATGGCGTTGAATAGCTCTGGTGTTAGACAAACAAGCCGTGTCTTAAAAGTTGGCTACAACACCGTGCTACGCACTTTAAAAACTCTCGCCAAGGCAAGTGACCTCTATCCCCTTCGATAAAGCAAACATCTCTCTAATCTGTGAAGTTGATGAGCAATGGTCATTCGTAGGTAAAAAGAAAAATCGTTGCTCGCTTTGCTCAAGCCGTTTGATATCCCTTCTTTTTTACCGATGACTTCAGCGTTTACTCAAAAGAATTACCAAGGGAAAAGCATGTTGTGGGTAAGAGGTTCACTCAACGGATTGAGCGAACCAACCTAACCCTGCGTTCCAGATTAAAACGTTTAGTACGTAGAAAAATCGGTTTTTCCAAATCGGAGAAGATGCACGATAAGGTGATCGGAACATTCATTGAACGAGAATTTTATCTTTGAATCAACCGATTGGAGTCACGAACCGCTTTATCTATAAACTTGGTGCTTTGCTGCCGTCACGTAACAGTTTCGTCCTGACTCTTTTGCAACATAAAGAGCTCTGTCGGCAGACTGAATTAATGTTTTTTGGTCAGTTGCATCGGAGGGATAGATAGCACCACCAATGCTAACCGTGATGTACGCCTTCTCTCCGTCGTATTCGAATTCTGCTTCACGTACCACTTCAAGAAGATTTAGAGCCGTGGTTCTCATGGTATCTGCATCTGTTTTGGGTAACATGACAACAAACTCTTCACCTCCATAGCGAAAGAATTTTTTGGTTTCTTTTAAATTGGTTTTCAATAAATTGGCAAACTTTTTCAGTACTTGGTCGCCAAAAACATGTCCATAGTTGTCATTTATTTTTTTAAAATAGTCAATATCAATAAAAAGGATACCAAGTGGATGAGATTCAATTTTTGAGTGTTCCATTTCTGAATTAATAAACTGATAAAATGGTCGCATATTATATAGACCCGTTAATGGGTCCCTGACCGCCAAATCTTCTAACCGCTTCATCAATTCTTGATTTTGTTTAGTTAGCCATCGCTTTTCTATCGAACGCCTTACTGAGGAGACCATAATATCTAGCTCCTCAATAGGCTTAAGCAAATAGTCGTAAGCACCTGCTCGTAAACAATCAATAGCGGTTAACTCATCACTTTGTCCAGTAAGAATAATGACATCAACGTCTTTACCTGATTGCTTAATATCTTTGAGTAGCTCAATACCACTTTTATTTGGCATGCGAACGTCAGTAATGACGAGATCGATATCTTGAGACATGAAGATCGTTAAACCAATCTCACCATTTTCAGCCTGTACAACGCTATAACCTTCGTCCTCTAGCAGATCCGCAAGTATCTCTCTAATCTCAGGTTCATCATCAACAAGTAGAATTCGTTCATTCACAACAATCCCTTAACTAATAAAACCATTACTTAGTATTAAGTATAGGCAGCTTAATTCGCATCGTTGTGCCATCTTCACTGGTTTGAGCAATATCTATCACTCCTTTATGATCATTGATAATCCCATATGAAATCGATAGCCCAAGCCCCGTACCCTTGCCTTCTTCTTTGGTCGTGTAAAATGGGTCAAAGATGAGATTAGCGACGTCTTCAGGTATACCATGCCCATTGTCGGCCACTAAAATCTCTGCAAATGCACCATCCTCCTGAGATAAACGTGTCGTTATCGTGAGCCTTTTGTTGTCTGTTCTATAAGAATCGAGTGAGTCCCGCGCATTGCTAACAAGATTTAGAATCACCTGTTCCAATTGGTTTGCCTCACCAAGCACCCAAGGAGTTGGATCGGCGAGATGAATATCGACGGCTATGTTATGAAGTCGTAGCTGCTCACTCACCAAATAGAAGCTGTCATTGATCACTTTATTGACGTCAACTGGTTCAAAATCAGTAGATGAACGTCGAGAAAAGGTTCTTAAATGGTCGATGATTTTCATCATCCTTTTGGAGTTCGCTAGCACAGACTCAATGTACTTATTCAGATTAGCATCATCCAGTGTTCCCTTTTTGAGCTTTCTCTCTAGCATTTGCCCACCGTTTCGGATGACCATTAATGGTTGATTAAGCTCATGGGCAACCCCTGCGGATAGTTCGCCAATCGAGGCAAGCTTGCTCGCTTGAATCAATTGAGATTGTGTCGCTTGCAAGTCGATATTCGTTTGCTCTAACTGTTGCTGGATTTGTTTCAGTGGACGGACATCTGCTGCGACAAATACTAAGCCAAGAGACTCCCCGTTTTCATTTAACAAATGAGAACTTGATAGCATCACGTGAATCAACTCCCAAGATTTGGTTACGTAACGGCTTTCTGATCTGAGCTGTGCATTCGAGTTTTCTAAGATATCGCGAAGCGTGTCCAGCCCATCATCGATCAAGATTGCGATATTCTTTCCTATTAACTCCTCTCTTTTATAACCTAACATCTTCAGCGCCGTATCGTTGACCACTTCTATGTCACCGGACTTAGATGTCACGATAAGGCTCTCTGTCATACTTTCTAAAATGTTATCGAGGAACTCTTTCGACACAGTAGTTTCACTGAGTGTTTGGGTCATCTTGTCGAAACGAATACCGAGCAAGCCGAATTCATCATCGCCGTGAATTCTCGTTCGACTATTCAGATGTCCTTCTGTCACCTCATTAACGGAGTTAATCAGCGTCGAGAGTCGGGCAGTTATTGAGTTAGCCACGTAGCGGAATATGTAAAGGCTCAATAGAACACTGATAATCCCAATCATGGATATAATCACCATAAACTTATCAACCGCACTTGCCGCAAGTGCAAAAGCTTTCGCGACTTCATCGGTTTGGATGGAAACCGCCTGGTCGATCGTTTCTAAGATCTCTTCCTCATACTCTTCGACTGATTCTAGTGCCTCTCGAATGGAATCATTGGTTTCAATAAGTTTCTGAGCGGTCAGAGTTAGTTGCAAAATAGACGCTGATAACTGGGGGGAGTCTACCTTTGGAGCCAGATTGGCAATCGAGCGGCTCAGTTCGTCAAAGCTTGCTTCTTTAGGAAGTTGTTCAAACCGGCTTTCCTCATCATCACTGTCTAGCTCTCCAGTGTGCCACAATATAGCGTTGTATAGTTGGTGGTAATAGAGAGGAAGATAGTTGTACAACTGATGCTCTATTTCGTCATCGTGGCCTTCCGTCTCTTGCCAAATGTAGTGCTGCAATAGTTCGAATTCAGCGATTAGGACCCTTTTTTGGTGTTCAAGTGAATAAATTTGTTGCGCATACTCACTGAGCATTTTTTTATGCTCTCCCATGCGCTGCTTAAGACCTAACTCCTTCAAATCAGTTTGGTTTACCGTCCAACGTTCAAGCCACTGATCAAACAATTTATTGGTCTCTTTGAACTCATCTACTTCTTCTTCATCACCCGTCGCCACAAAGCCTTGAATCTCGGCAAATAGGCGTTTCGATAACGACTTTAGCTCCAGGATTGCAATGATGTCAGGTACTGAGTCACTTGCCACATCATTAAACAGTTTGTTTACTTGGTTAAAACCAATTAATGAGGTCATGATTGCGATCAGAAAGCAGAATAAATACAGAAAGAAGTTTGAACGGAGCTTTTTCCTCAGTGGCCAATTATCTATCGTCATTGGTTGATGATTCCTTTACCCGCGTATGAATACGTTGTACTGCTGCACAGCCCAACTTCGAAAAATGGAATTCACATTACAAGTTGAGTATAGCTCTTGAGCTCGAAAAGAAACGGAATCCCTAGATTGATGACTTTTCCGAGCTATTTTTCCGGCATCTTTGGTATGGCGCTAGCAAAAGGCAGCAAAAGGACACACGCCATAAAGGATGAAATAAGAGTGAGTTGTTGATACTTACGCCAAAGGTTCCATTCATGCGGGTTGCCGATTTTTGTTGGCATTCTTAACCTCACTGGATAACTCACCAAAGGGGCGTAAAAATGACAACTGCGAGAAAACAACAGATATGCGTTGATGCCACACCTTATTATCATTGCGTCTCTCGCTGTGTCAGGCGTAGCTTCCTGTGTGGGACTGACCCTATCACTCAACAAAATTATGAGCATCGCAGAGCGTGGGTGAAGCGAAAAATGATGGCGCTCTCGCAACTTTACTGCATTGACATCTGCGCTTACGCCATCATGAGCAACCACTACCACTTGGTCTTACATATCAATCGAGAGAAAGCCCTAAATCTATCGGCTTATGAGGTGGTTGAGCGTTGGCAGCAAGCACACAAACTGCCCAATATCGTATCTCGATGGTTAGAAGGGCAGCTCACCAGTAAGGCCGAGCTTGAAGTGTGTGTAGCGATTATCGAATCTTGGCGTGAGCGACTATGGAGCCTAAGTTGGTTTATGAAAGAGCTTAATTTTGAGATTGCCTGCCAAGCCAACAAAGAAGACCAATGCAAAGGACATTTCTGGGAAAGCCGCTTCAAAAGCCTGGCCCTATTAGATGAACAGGCGCTCGCTGCAGCGATGACGTATGTCGATTTAAACCCACTCAGAGCGGGAATAGCCCAAACACCAGAAACCTCCGATTACACCTCAATTAAAGCGAGAGTTGAGGCATTAAACAATCAGCAAGAGACGGCACCTTGCCTTTACCCGTTTGTTGGGAATGACAATAACCATCAACGTGATGGTATACCGTTTCGACTGATGGATTACATCGAGCTAGTCGATTGGACAGCACGCCAATACCGAGAAGGGAAAGCGAGCTTAAGTGAAGCTACGCTACCGATATTGCAAAGACTTAAGTTCAATCAAGTAAACTGGCTTGAGACTTGTACTCAGTTGGAGCGGCTACGCTGCACCGCAGTAGGTTGTACCCAAAGCGCGATGATTGCCAAACAGCTGATGAATCGAAAGCGAATCAATTTACTTCGGTTGGATAG
>NZ_JATABH010000073.1:0-11049 GCF_036533775.1 Vibrio sp. M260112
GAGTTTCACCGTCGATAGAAATATAACATGGAGTTGGCATAGTAAAATCCTTAGAGGTTGTGTGTAATAACACTCACTCTTAGTCAAAAAGCGTGCCAAAATGAAAATGTATATATTTCAACAATTTAAGCATTTGTTAATATACAAGCTGAGCAACTTTTTGCTCGAATCGAGCAAGATCTTGCTCAGGTCGAGCAAAAAGTTGCCCGGAAGCAAGAATAGTACCAATAAGATTAATTTGCCAACGATGGTTATTTACTAAAGCTACAACGCTACGGCAATATCGCGCTATATCTTTTGACACTTTAGCTTGTAATTAAGGCGAGGTAAGAGGGCAATTTTGAGCAGATAAGCCGAGTATAGTGTTACTCGGCTTGGCGTAGTGCTGATAATTACAAGAATGCTTTGAATGGCAGTTCAGGTTCATTTTTGAAGATGTCTTTAAAGCCGCGGAAATGCTGGTAGTGCATACGACCTTTATCCGTTGGGTAGGTGTATTTGCCACCGACTTGCCAAAAGAATGGAGCAAATTGATATTGCAGGCGATCTTTCTTCATGTTCCACAATACTTCAATTTCACGTGGATCATTTTGAAAGTTAGCCCAGATATCATGGTGGAATGGCATCACAACCTCACAATCGAGAGACTCTGCAGCTCTAAGAATATCGGATGATGTCATCTTATCCGTTACACCACGAGGGTTCTCCCCGTATGAAAGGAGAGCGACATCGATTTGGTATTCGTTACCATGCGCCGCATAGTAATTCGAGTAGTGTGAATCCCCTGAGTGGTAGACGGAGCCTCCGGTTGTTTCAATTAAATAGTTCACCGCTCTTTTGTCCATTCCATCTAAAATGTTTTTGTCGTAAGAGGATGTGCCTTCGGGAAGAGTGACCAGTGCCGTACGATCAAAAGAGTCCAACACTCGGATTTTGAGATCACCGATTTGAAGCAGATCGCCGACTTTTGCCACGACGCAGCGCTGCTCGGGCACACCCCAACTGATCCATAAGTCGACACAAGCTTGTGGGCCAATAAACTTCACATGCTCAGGGCAATTTTGCAACACCGCAGCGGCGACGTTGATATCGATATGATCAGCATGGTCGTGGGAGGCGAGTACCGCATCGATTTCTTTGATAGCAAAGGGATCAAGCGGGAAGATAGCTGTGCGCAAATTAGGTTGGAGTGCTTCAACCCCGCCCATGCGCATCATTTGATGCTGGTTTTTCATTAACGCATTCTTTTGCGTTTTTTTACCTGTACCACACCAGAAATCGATGGAGATATTGGTGTTACCTGCGCTTTTGAGCCAGATGCCTGTACAGCCAAGCCACCACATAGAAAACGTATCGGGTTCGACTACTGTGTTTTCAATCTCTTCGTTTAACCATGTTCCCCATTCTGGGAAGGTATTTAAGATCCAAGATTCACGGGTTATTTCATTCACTTTGCTCATAACAGTACCTTTGAGTTGACGATATTGGATTAATTTAGGGTGCAGGAAGCCAAGCGTCTTAACAGGCAGTTGAGACGCTGAACTAAGTGTTTGTTATTTATCTACTTATTTTCTAAACCAGAATGACTTGCGTACCACGGGCTTCTATCGCTTTGACGACATCTGGATTGGCATCTTTGCCAGTGATGACAATGTCAATTTTACTTGCTGGGCAGAAAAGCATTCCGGTTCTTTGCCCCACTTTAGAGCTATCAACGACCACGACCAGTTTGTCGATTTGTTCGAGCATTTGTTGCTCGGCCACGGCGGTTAGCATGTCTGCTTTATAGAGCCCTGCATCGGTCAGTCCTTTGCCTGAGGTGAACATCCAATTACCCGCGTAGCTACCCAATGAATCTGGAGCTGGGTTAAGGAAGATGTTTTGTGCCTTGTTGTATTGTCCCCCAATAATGATCACGTCCTCATGATCTTCATTGATCAGGTAGCTCGCCAATGGAAAGTAATTTGTGACGATTTGGACATCTTTGCCACATAACTTTTGGCCGAGTAAAAATGCGGTCGAACCACAGTTGATCACGACACTATCTCCAGAGTCACACAACTCAGCTGCACGCAGTGCAATCAGGGACTTCTCTTCGTAGTGGTCAGTGCTGTTGATGTTAAGTGGTGACCATTTTTTCTTTTGATTTTCTATTCGTTCTGCACCGTTGCGAATTTTACGCAGCTTACCTAGCTCATCCAGTTTTGAAATGTCGCGACGGGCGGTCGCAGGAGAAACATTAAAACTATTAATGATATGTGAAACATTGATGGTGTGGTTTTCTTCTAATAACGACAATATGCCGTTGTGTCTTTGTACTTCATTCATTGTTATCACCTGTTCAAGTTTGTGATTACTTGGTGATTGCTTGTGATTTTTTTTGATTCTAATAATCACCGCTTTGAATGTCAAATGGGCGTGAAACAAAAACATGCTATAAATCACAGTATTACATAACCTATTGATTTATAAGTTTTTTGCTGAATTCTGTGTGACAAACTACCCAAAAATAGCCACAAGTGAGAGGCAAAATTGACAAAAATCAAAATAATCACAAATGAGCATTGAATGATTACTTTTGATTGTTAAAGTTTAATCCGTGAGCAAAAGAGGGCGTATTTCACTACCTACAAATGGAAGCGCCCTGTCCTACAAACCAAATAAAAATACAAAGACTATTAGGGGTAAAGATATGGAGTTCTTATACGACATCTTCTATATTTTTTACAGCCAAGTGATGACCAAGGCTCCGCTATTGCTGGGCTTAGTGACATTGATTGGCTATTGGCTGCTTAGACGTGATGCCACAACTATCATCAAAGGATCAATCAAAACCGTTGTCGGCTTTATGCTTGTTCAAGTCGGTGCGGGCACTCTGGTTGCTGGCTTTAAACCCGTGATTTCAAAACTATCTGAATATCATGGTTTAACTGGCTCGGTTATTGACCCATACACCTCAATGATGGCGACCATGGAAACCATGGGCGACAACTACTCTTGGGTGGGGTATGCGGTTATTCTTGCGCTGGGTATCAACATTCTTCTTGTCCTTCTCCGTCGCTATACGGGTATACGCACAATCATGCTGACTGGCCACATTATGTTTCAGCAAGCGGGTTTGATTGCCGTGTTCTACTTTATTCTTGGCACGAGCATGTGGGAAACCATCATTTACTCAGCGGTATTGATGGCACTCTACTGGGCGATATCTTCCAACATCATGTTTAAACCGACAGAAGAAGTCACTGGTGGTGCGGGTTTTTCAATTGGTCACCAACAGCAGTTTGCTTCTTGGATTGCGACAAAAATTGCGCCAAAACTGGGCGACAAAAAAGACAGTGTTGACCATCTTGAGTTGCCTAAATGGCTCCACATTTTCCATGACAGTATTGCGGCAACGGCCATAGTCATGACGGTATTCTTTGGCATTATCTTACTTTCATTTGGTTTGGATAATCTTCAACAGATGGCGGGTTCAACCCACTGGTCTATTTATATTCTCGAAATTGGTCTTAAGTTTGCGGTCGCGATTCAAGTGATTGTTGCTGGTGTTCGTATGTTTGTTGCCGAACTTTCGGAGGCATTTAAAGGGATCTCTGAGCGCGTTATTCCTAATGCCGTATTAGCAATCGATTGTGCGGCGATTTACGCTTTTTCTCCTAACGCAATGGTATTTGGTTTTATGTGGGGGGCTTTAGGCCAATTTGCTGCAGTTCTGGCAATGTTGGCATTTGATGCACCCATTATGATCATTCCTGGATTTATTCCGATGTTTTTCTCTAATGCCACAATTGGTGTGTTTGCCAATCACTTTGGTGGCTGGCGAGCGGTGATGAAGATCTGTTTTGTGATGGGCATCATTGAGGTGTTAGGTAGTGCATGGGCTATTCACCTATTTAGCCAACAAGGTACTGAATTTAGTGGTTGGATGGGTATGGCTGACTGGGCTTTGGTATTCCCGCCAATTATGCAAGGCCTCTCAGCATCTGGAATGTTCTTCTTTGTTCTATTGGCTCTGTCTGGCGTGTACATGTTCTTTGCTGCTAAGCAATTGCGTGCCGAAGAAGATGCTCAAGGCGTGGTGACGGTATGTGAAGAGCCTGAAGTTATCGAAGCCGTCGAGCAAGCACTCAAAGCGAGTGATGGTGTGCGTCCGGTGAGCATTCTTGCGGTATGTGGAAATGGTCAGGGTTCGTCGATGATGATGAAAATGAAAATAGGCAAGTACTTGGAGAAAAAAGGTATCCCTCATGTGATGGACTCGTGTGCGGTATCTGACTACAAGTCAAAGTTGGCATCGACAGACATCATTGTTTCTTCAAAGCATCTATCGGCAGAAATGGAACCTGGAGAGGGCAAGTTTGTACTCGGAGTACAAAACATGCTCAATCCAAACTCTTTTGGTGACGAGCTACTCGACATCATCAATAAGAACTTTGTCCAAGCTAAGTAGCCTGTCAATCAATAGGCAAGTATCTAATAACAATAATTAAGTGCCAGTTATCGCTGGCACTCCATTGGAGATAGAACCATGGGTTTTAAGCAATCACTAATCGACAATAACTCAATCAAACTGCATGCCAGTGCAGCCAATTGGCGTGAGGCTATCGCTATCGGTACGGACATGTTGATTGCCTCAGGCGCAATTTTGCCAAGTTATCATCAAGCCATCATCGACAGTGTTGAGAAACTTGGTCCATACATTTGCATAGCGCCAAACTTAGCACTGCCTCATGCCCGTCCTGAAGATGGGGTGATTAGAACCGCATTTGCACTCGTTACTCTTGAACAGCCTGTGTTGTTTGATGGTGAGGAAGAACCCGTTGATGTACTGATTACCTTAGCAGGTAGTTGTTCTAATCAGCATATGGAAGGGTTAATGGAAGTGACTAGTGTACTTGATGATGAAGAGTCCGAAACCGGGGTAGACCTAAACAAGTTACGTCGTTGCCGTACTAAGACCGATGTGTTTAACGTCATTGATCAAGCTCTTGCGGAATTGGTCTAAGGAGAAAGTATGTATAGCGCACTCAAGCAACGTGTTTTGCAAGCTAACCTTAAGCTGCCTAAATATGGTCTAGTCACTTTCACTTGGGGCAATGTATCTGAAATCGATCGCCAACTCGGCGTTATCGCTATCAAGCCCTCGGGGGTTGAATATGACGCAATGACAGCTGATGACATGGTTGTGGTTGATCTGCAAGGCAAGGTGGTCGAGGGAAGGTTAAAACCATCGAGTGATACCGCAACACATATCGAGATCTATAAAGCATTTCAAGAAGTTGGTGGCGTAGTACACACTCACTCACGTAGTGCGACTATCTGGGCGCAAGCAGGGATTGATATCCCCGCTTTAGGCACCACTCATGCGGATTACTTCTACGGTGATATCCCTTGCACTCGTAAGTTATCTCATGACGAAATTGCCGGAGCTTATGAGCAAAATACTGGGCTCGTTATCATTGAAGAGTTTGAAAAGCGCGGTATCAAACCTATGGCGGTTCCAAGCGTGATAGTGGCAGGACATGCTCCATTTTCATGGGGTAAGAACTCGGATGATGCCGTGCACAATGCCGTTGTTCTGGAAGAAATTTCAGCGATGGCTTTGGCGACTCGCTCATTAAACAGCGGAATCAAGATACAGCCTGAGTTATCTGATAAGCATTACTTACGTAAACATGGCGATAACGCTTATTACGGCCAGAGTTAACCCTTTTTGTTGCGAGGAGACTCGATGTACAAAGTATTAGCATTAGATTTGGATGGCACAGTGTTGACTGATGAACACACTATCCATCCACAAGTAAGGCAAGCAATTCAAGAAGCTAAGCACAAGTGCAAAGTGGTGGTGGTCACTGGACGCCATCATACCGCAGCTAGACCCTATTATTACGAACTTGGACTAGACACACCGATCATCTGTTGTAATGGCACTTATGTCTACGACTATGCCAACGATCAGGTGTTAAAGCAAAATGCGATAGCGAAAGATGATGCGCTGGTCTTTATCGAACTAGCACGAGAGTTTCAGGTCAAGATGGTGATGTATATCTCCGATGCGATGACTTACTCAAACTACAACCCGATTACTTATATGCAAGCCTTAGAAGGCTGGGCAAGTACGGTACCAAATTCCATTAGACCGAAGATCTACCGAGTGGATTCATTCAGCGAAACGGCGAAACAAAGTCCGTACATTTGGAAATTTGTCGTCGAAGGATGTCCGAGTTCTGTAGAGCGTTTACTAGAGCATCCATGGGTCAAAAGACAGTTTAATGGGGAACGTTCTTGGTCAAATCGAATCGACTTTTCCGCCAAAGGTAACAGTAAGGGTCATCGCCTGGCTGAGTATGTTTCCGAGCTTGGCTATCACGCCAATCATGTGATTGCAGTGGGAGATAATCACAATGACATCTCAATGCTGCAATACGCCAATTTAGGGGTTGCAATGCTCAATGCTGACGATCAGGTTAAATCACACTCAAAGCTCGTGTGTTCTACAGATAATAACCATGATGGGCTAGCCCGTCTAATACGTGAAAAAATTAAGGGATAAAACAATGGCAAAACCAATGATTCAAATTGCTCTAGACCAAACTAACCTGCCCGCTGCGATTGAAGTGGCGAGCAATGTTGAAAGTTTTGTAGATGTCATCGAGATCGGTACCATTTTAGCGTTTGCCGAAGGGATGAATGCGGTTTCTACCTTACGCAAAAATCACCCTAAACATATTCTTGTATGTGACATGAAAACCACAGACGGTGGTGCCATTCTGTCTAAAATGGCTTTTGAAGCGGGTGCAGATTGGATCACGGTTTCGGCTGCCGCGCACATTGCCACGATTGCAGCATGCAAAAAAGTTGCGGATGAACATGGTGGTGAAATTCAGATTGAAATTTATGGCAACTGGACGATGACCGATGCGCAGGCTTGGATCGATCTTGGTATCTCACAAGCCATTTATCACCGTTCACGAGATGCTGAATTGGCGGGGGTTGGTTGGAGTGAAGAGGATCTGGATAAGATGCGCGCGCTGTCTGAACTGGGGCTTCAATTGTCGATTACAGGCGGTATTGTGCCTGAAGATATTTACCTGTTTGAAGGCATTCAAGCGAAAACTTTTATCGCTGGCCGTGCCTTAGCGGGAGAAACGGGCAAGCAAACGGCGGAATCTTTACGCACTCAAATTGACCGTTTCTGGAATTAGGGGGAAGCTATGTATCAAAACTTGCAACGTCATCGCGTTGGTTTGTATGAAAAGGCGCTGCCTAATCGATTTAGTTGGGAAGAGAAACTCAAAACCACCAAGCAACTTGGCTTTGATTTTCTTGAGATATCTGTTGATGAGTCTGATGAACGTCGTTGCCGTTTGGATTGGGATGACGAGACCATATATGCATTGCGTCACCAGTGTGAGCAGTACGCTATGCCTTTGCAGTCGATGTGTTTAAGTGCGCACCGCAAATTTCCTTTTGGTTCTGCCGATCCTGAAATTCGCAAACAAGCGTTACTGCATATGGAAAAAGCGATTGCATTGGCATACAAACTGGGGATTCGTACCATTCAACTTGCTGGGTACGATGTTTACTATGAGCCTTCAAATCAAGTATCTCACCAACGATTTATCGAAGGGATGCAGCAGTCTGCTAAGTTAGCCGAACGAGCGGGTGTGATGCTTGCGGTTGAGATAATGGATACCGACTATCTTAACTCCTTGAGTAAATTTGAGCTGCTACGTCGAGAAGTTGACTCTCCGTACTTCACCGCTTACCCCGATGTAGGTAACATCTCTGGGTGGAACTATGACGTCGTGACAGAGTTAAAGTTGAGCAAGCCACATATTACGCAGATTCATCTGAAAGATACCTACCGAGTGACGCCTGATTCTCAAGGTCAGTTTCGGGATCTTGTCATAGGGGAGGGTGAGGTCGATTTCAACTCGATCTTTACTACGCTTAAGCAGACGGATTGTGTTGTACCATTGGTCATTGAAATGTGGGCGCAAGATGATAATTGGAAACAGAACATAATTACTGCTCAACACAGATTAAATCAAGCTTGTGACCATGCCAACCTGCCGAAACTATTTGCGGCTTAGTTCTGCGTTAAATATTTTATTTTCCTAGAGCCTCCTGCTCCGGAGCTTGTTTAAGCGCCGTTGATCCCAACTGGGATAGTGCAGCATAAATCCCCCCGTATTATGCTGCACACTTTCAGTCGAACGTATAAGATTTGACTTACAGCTTAGCTTGACGCAAAGTTGCGCTGACTTTTCCACCGATAATCTGCATACGCACATGAAACTGCTTCACTTACAACTGTTCTGGTACGAAAAACATCACACGTTGTTGGAGATGGAAGATTTACCGACCTTGACTGCTAGCCAAGAGCAAGAGCTCATTGAGTGGGTGAAAAAACATCGTAAAATATTGAGCTACGAAGTCCATCAACAGACTTGGGTCAAAGTGAATATTGATGGTTTTGCGTCACAAATCCGCCTTAACCCTAATGGCACACTATTGGAAAAAGATCTCTTCAGCGATAAATCTCTTCAAGGGCTTTGGAAGGTGGTCGATGGATTTTTATTTATTAAGGTGATTAGTGGTGAATTTGTCGTAGAGTACCAAATCGTTGGTAGCAGCACTGATAACATCCATAGTGGTATCGAGTACATCAACGGTCAAGTGAGCACTTATAGCAAGTTTTTCGTCACCAAATGATGCATTCTCAGGCGTAAAATTGTTGTTGATGCGCGATATTTCACGCAGACGCAGAGATGTCAGAATACGATAGCGGTGACAGTAATGAGAACTGAAAAAGAGAAAATGTTAGCGGGAGAGCCTTATCAGGCATGGGATGAGCAGCGTCGGGTACTTAAAACTATTGAGCAGTCATAGAGCCAATTGGATTGATGCTACGAGAGAACTCATGGCATCAATCCGGCTTTTTAGGCTATTGGGTTTGGCACTCAGCAGGGGTTGGGCGATTTTGCCGGATAGCAAGTATGGCTTGAGGCAGTAATGACATCACAATCATGCCAACCATTAAGCTGTACTGGAATGGTGTGAAAGACTCTCCAAGCACTACTAGCCCTGACACAATACCTGCTATTGGGTTAGCTATTCCCCCAAACGTAAAATCGACGACAGACATGCGTTGCAACAACCAAACATACATGCCATAGCCAAGAGCGGTATTCAAACCAACCACCCAAAGTAGACCTGACAAGTTAGTCATTGAGAAATTGTGCGCCAGCGCCGCGTACTTAGTCGGCTCCATCGTAGCTTGAACGCCTGCGGCAACCGATAAAATCACACCACCAAGAATCAGTTGCCATGTTAGCACTGTCCACCAGTGCATCCGGCTACCCAGTGATTTAGTTAGCGAACTACCAACAACAATACACATGATGGCTGCCAGCATAGCGCCTAGGCCAATAGGGTTAAGCGTGATTGAACTTGGATCAAACAACATCCACGCCAAAACAATTAAGGCCGCCCCACTTATCGCTTGAATGATACCTGGGCGACGTTTGTTGATCAGCCAGTTATAAACCATGGCAAACACTGGAACAGAAATCATCCCGACGCCGGAAATCGCCGATGGCAGAGTCAGGGCCATCACGAAGATCAAACCAAAAAAGGTCGCGATGTTGATTAATCCAAGACTAAACAGGATTTGCCAGTCGCCTTTTTTCGGCAGACTAGGTCTGAATGCCAACAACAGAAGTCCGGCTGGTAGTGCGCGAATCGCCCCCAGTAATAGGGGAGGCCAGTCCGCAAGTGTATATTGCGTGACCGCATAGGTGGTTCCCCAAAAGAATGCCGGAATCATGGCAAGTAGTATATTCATAATAACTATCTTTACGTTAAGATACTTTTGTGAGGAATGTACGCTTAAAATCGCTGTTTGTAAAGTATCTCTATGTTAAGATATTCGAAACAGCATTTTGTTACTGGAGACAAACATTCATGGACGCTATTGATAGAGTAGTAGAGCATTGGGCTAAGGAAAAGCCGGATCTAGAGACAGAGCCGATGGCGATTATGGGCCGATTGATGCGAATCGCCAAATATATGGAGACTGAAGTTGCTCAGCTACATAAGCGCTATGACCTAAAATTAGGAGAGTTTGATGTACTGGCGACAC
The DNA here is from genome assembly GCF_036533775.1 of Vibrio sp. M260112. Classification (NCBI taxonomy): domain Bacteria; kingdom Pseudomonadati; phylum Pseudomonadota; class Gammaproteobacteria; order Vibrionales; family Vibrionaceae; genus Vibrio; species Vibrio sp. M260112. Next base: position 10,151 of record NZ_JATABH010000073.1, read on the forward strand.
TGCGTCGCAGCGGAAAGCCGTTCCGTCTTACTCCCTCAGAGCTGATTGATTCGATGATGTTAACATCTGGCGCGATGACTAACCGCTTAGATAAACTGGAATCAAAAGGGCTGATTAGCCGAGAGCACAGCAAAGAAGATCGCCGCAGCGTCACTGTAGAACTGACCCAAGATGGTTTTGTTCTGATTGATAAAATCATCGAAGAGCATGCGGCGGTTCAGGCGAAGTTGGTCAAAGGTATCAATGCCAATCAGAAGAAGCAGCTCAATACGATTCTAAAGAGTTGGTTGACTCAGTATGAGTAGTTATTGAGATGGGAATTCTCAAACTAGAACGCCAGCGACGAATCGCTGGCGTTGTTTTTTAAGAAATTATTTATTCAGTAAGGATTCCAATACTAATGCCTGTATCTGGAAGAAAATTCGGTATTAAGGCATTAACATAATCTAACGTAACTTCGTTAAAGGTTTCTTCATAGACCACAGAAAACATGAAAAATACAACACTTTAATCAGAAATGCTTTTAGATATTATCAGTAATTAATCGCCCTCTAAATTATTTATTTTTTTTATAATTGGGTCTATATACTTTAATTTAACGTACGATACTGACAATAGTGCTATTATAAGACCGCTGCCATTGAGTTCATTTATGTCAAACAAAATGACCATAATAAGCAATATGTAAAATATTGCCCAATTAAAGTTATCAATTTTTCTCTTATCCATAGTTAAAACTCCAAGTTATAGGGGCGTTGTTGATCAAATCAGCTTGAAGATCAACGACGCCATATATGACTAGCCGTTAGCTTCTAACAGGCATACCTAGTCCTATGACTTTGTTCATTGCTTTGACATTTGCCAGTGCCTCACCAACTTGAGCGTTATAACATCTCAAG
>NZ_JATABH010000074.1:0-10895 GCF_036533775.1 Vibrio sp. M260112
AAACTTGTAAAAAGCGAAAGATATCGTCACTTGATACGCTTTCACGCATAGTCAATGCTGTTGTTCGTCAGCAGCCGTACCCAAATGTGCTCGATCTTAAACACACGAGTTTTTACCTAAACACTTAGTCAACACGGTGCTGGTGAACGTTTACTGTTGAAGAGTTAGGAAGTATTATCCAAAGCAGTCGTATCCTCGGTTGCTCCTGATTTAATTAAGACGGAGATTTGCGTGACAGATTGTGTTGTGTAAAGAAATGATTTAAGTATAAATTCTGACGTTAATATAAGAAATATCTGCTTAACATTGTTGTAGGAACGTGTATTTTATATGTTCAGGAGGTAACAATGGGCAAACAGCAGTTTCGATACAAAGGATTTGTAATTTCCTACTACGATGGACAATACCATCTTACGATCCGGGATGTTAAAAGCGGAAAGAACAAAACGTACAAGCGTCCTGAAATGCACTCATTAATCACAATCATTGATAACATCAGACGTTTTGAGACTCCTCCTCCCTCAAAACCTGAAACAAAGCGAGGCCGTTTTTGGACCAACCAAATAAAGTAAGCTTAATGATTGTTTTGATGTCGAAAGTTCATACTCTTTTATAGGTGAAAAATGCAGCTAGATACATTGACACAACTGTCTTACAACGAACTTTCACAGCAGGCAGCTCTATTTGAAAGGCAAAAGCAATGGAGTGCTGCGGCAGAGTATTGGCAACACGCCGAAGAGAAAGCCAAAAATGGAGACAATAAAAAATGGGCGGTTTGTCGAAAAGCGTTTTGTATCAATCGTTTTTATTACTCCCAACAATCAACAAAGCGACCAAATGTCATTGTTATTTAGCCGCTTGGTTGATTGAACGGTTTTGTATTAAGTGTTAACGGCTTCTTTCAGTGCTTTACCCAGTTTGAATGTCGAAACCTCGTTACAAAACAAATAACTGGAAGCAGTCTTCTGAGAACAAGGGCATCCTCGTAACTTAGCGGTAGGTTGCCAGAAGCTCTCCGGCTCCAACAAGAAGTGGAAAAGCGCTATGGCTACCATAAGCGCTCGCTATCATCACAGTGCTGAACAAGCTGACAGGACAAGGCATGCCTGAAAATCAGTATCGAGTACAATCCAGATAGTGCGCTCACTGAAACCAGAACCAATGCGAAACTCCTCTCTATGAATTGTCGCTTAGTTAACCGAGTCACTTGCCAGTCTCTGGATCTAACGGGGTACTACGATACTCTTTACCAGCTAAAATATCGTAGTGAATCACGGTGTCGCTAGACACTGTAAGCATTGAAAACGACTAAATCCGCTTGTTTATCCCTTATTTCTCCATTTGTATAAAAACTGCATGCTAAGCCAGATGACCACTCTTTTAAATATTCGTAATATCGAGTACGACAATCTTTGGCTTCAATTGTAGAATCTAAGTCTATCGGTTTGTTGTAATATTTTGTACCTGATTGGTAAATACGTAGTTGGGCAAAACCTACTGTATCAAATGCGTTATAGGCTTGAACTGTTATATCCCCCAAGGTTACTTCACAATCAAACGAGTCTTGATATTGCTGGAAAGGAATGCGCAATTCATACCTGTTTGGGTCGTTGGAGAAGTTATAAATCACATGCCATTTTACATCTGCACCACTTGACCAGCCGGAGTCGGCACTCCATGTTTTTGCCCCACATTGTGGACCACTTGCCCCCCATATTGCCCAAGCATCAATGGTGGCATCTGGCGGCTTGATACCTGAAATAGTGATATATGGCTCATCAGCCTCATCTCCCCAAATGTTGGGTTGGGAGTCATAATAGTACCAATAGCCAACCACCGTTAAACAAACCAAGACAATCGAACGCTTTGTGTTTTTTTTCATAATATCTGCTTCTTAACTTCTTCAGGTAAGGATTGATTAGACATCAGCAGTAAACTGAGCGGATACCGCTCAGGGTTGTTTAGAGTCGCGGTCAATTCGTGCCTGACCTGATGATGATTGTGCACTAATTGTTCGTTTATCGATATCTCTTGTTTTAAGCGGGCAAGATAAGCTTGATTAGTGGGCGAGTAGGGTTTGCCTAACGTTTCGGCTAACTCGTACTTAGCCTTCAAGGAGCGTTGTTGTAAATCGTCGATGGTATTTGAGAGGTAATTGATCGTGCCTTGATAATTGTCATTTACTATTTGCAATGTATTGACGATTAATAGGCCGTGTTTACTTGCCTGTGGTGTACACTTAAGACCTATTTATAAAAGAAACAAAGGCTTAATGGTTGAGGGACTAATGAAGCATTTATCTAGTCGAATTTGGTTGTGTTCCCTTTTGGGACTAATGGTTGTAGTGAGTGCATTCACCAGTTATTCCGTGCGAGCCTCGGCAGAGCCACCGTCTAAAGCTGAGCAAACCTTAGAAAAAATTAATTTAGATTTGAAAGAGTTATCCGATGCTCTATTGACCAGTACTGGGCAAGATAAGGATGCGTTGCAGCTTAAATTATTCCAGAAGAACGAAGAGTTGCGCTCGACACTAGCCAGCGCTATTGAACGTGATTCGCTTCCAAAGCAAACCTTGATTTCTCAAGTTGAGATGCAACAAAACTACTCACAGGGTGCCAGTGTTTATTTAGAAGGCAAAATCAAAGATCTTAATGAAAAGATCAATGGTGCCAAAGATGATGAACGCCTAGCTCTGCTCAATGATTATCAGGAATTACAGCACTACTTTGACAGCGTCATTGAGTCTAGCTGGCAGAACATTGAATGGTTGACCAAGCTCGGGGTGGATGAAACAGCTGCAACGGAAAATTTTCGCGACTTAGTGAGCAAGAGATTGCGCCTTATGTCAGCGTCTGTGGAGTATTTCAATCAGCAAGTCAATGTTGTGGGCAAACAGTTATCGGCTAGTCCGGAATCTGAAAAGTCGTCCTTACAGCTGTCTCAGCTAGTGCTTAAGCAGCGTATGTCGATTGCGGTTGAAAGCCTAAATTCACTGATTTCCATCGCTGACCAACTTGGTATTGATACGTCCGAGTATAAACGTTTGATGTTTGAAGTGACTGGCAGTATCACTCAGGACTTGTTTGATGGGCAGGTACTAATTTCGATCATTTCTCATTGGTCGACTAACATTTGGGATTGGCTCGCACATAATGCACCTCAGCACTTGTTCCAACTGTTCGTTTTCGCTCTGCTGTTGCTTGCGACCAGTATGGTGGCGAAGTTGACGCGCAAAGTGGTGAGTAAAACGGTCGTATCAAAGAACCTTAAATTATCACAACTGATGCAGGAATTTTTTGTCGGCATGTCAGGCAATATTGTCTGGGTGATAGGGATTTTGGTTTCGCTTTCCCAGATCGGGTTAAACTTAGCACCGGTGCTGACAGGTTTCGGTATTGCGGGTGTCATCATTGGTTTTGCATTACAAGATACCCTGTCGAATTTTGCGGCGGGTATGATGCTGCTTATCTATCGTCCATTTGATGTCGGTGACTTCGTTTTCGCTGGAGGTGTTGATGGTAAGGTGAGCCATATGAGTTTAGTGAATACGACGATTAAGACCTTTGACAACCAGATTATTATCATTCCGAATGGCAAAATCTGGGGAGACGTGATTAAAAACGTTACTCATGAACGTCTGCGTCGTGTCGACATGGTATTCGGGATTGGCTATGGTGACGATTTACTCAAAGCTGAGCGAGTGTTAACTGAAATTGTTACTTCTCATCCTTCAGTTTTACGTACTCCAGAACCGAATATTCGAGTCCATTGCCTGAATACCTCTTCCGTGGACTTTATTGTTCGTCCATGGGTCAAAACAGACGATTACTGGGATGTTTATTGGGATGTCACTAAAGAAGTCAAACTGCGTTTTGACAAAGAAGGCATTTCTATTCCATTCCCACAGCAAGACGTTCATTTGCACATGGTCAAGCAAACCCAGCTAGATCAAGAATAGACAGAGGGCGCATAAGTCGCGACGGCGACAAGAAACTAGCCTACTTGCAGGTGGGCTTTGTCCTAAGGGGAGTTAGCGCTGTAGCAAATAAGCGGGGCAGGTTGGCCGTATATCGATTGGCAACAGCCAATGCCTTGTAATAACAAGGTCTCTCTCTACTGGCCAAAGTTAAAGGATAGCCAGTAGGATTCCGCCTACGGTTGCCGCTGCGGAAAGATATTGCCCCGCAGAATAAGAACCGTCTTCCTCTTCTTTGATCTTATCTGGATGATCCATGCCTAACGCGCCGTGTGCGAACGACTCAACTTTGTCACCGACAGTTTTGTTCTCATTCTTCGCTTGTACGCCTTCTTTCTCAATTTCCTGTAGTGCAGCTAGAAGTGCCTTACCTTCCTCGGAAAGGGTTACTTTATTCTGCTCTACTTTAAGTGGAGCAGGGTTGGTGGTTGTACTAACTGCATTGGCTTGAGGTTTTACCTGCTGGGTTGGGGACAGCTTAGCTGGCTCCATTCCTACTGGGGTCATAATGATCTCCTTACATCATCCTCAGACAATATATCGGCTGCTTGATGAAAAACTTGTGCAAAATATGCGAGATTTGTATGAAAAAAGACCAAGCATAAACCGTGCCCAGTTATCACGTCGTTAATATTTTTTAACAAAGCGTAACGGGGGCATTGTTATCAAGCAAGAGCAGTGCCTATTTACAGATTAGCTGATCATTTCGTGTTGCTAAGTGCTGGAAGGCCGCGAGGCGGTTTTCTGCTTTTATGTAACGCGTCGGAGGCGCCAGTACGTGCAGGCGAAAATCACGATGATTATCAGGCTCGATAGTTGGCGAGCTTGTCGGTGTGATGACGACGATGTTGAGGCTAGGCATTCTTCGCAGTAAAGAGGCTTCGATTCCTAGACCTTGCTCAGTGTGAAACTTTCCTGCGATATGGATGATTTGATGACGAGGATTCTGCTTTAAGTAATCACTGATTGACTCTGCCATTGTTTCATCCCACGTGACTTGCGCTGCATATTGGCGCTCAGATTGTTCTGGTTTTCCATGATGCATAGATGCCATAAACTTCTCTTTGTAGGGGCTAGAGCCCGTCTCGATCTCTCGGGCAAGATGCTGTCTCTCTTCATTCGAGAGTTTGTCTAGATAGCCGATACCCTGACGCCCAATACAGCGCACGAGAGGTTTAGGAGCGTTTGATGCAATCACGTCCAGTGAATTCGATTTGGCGAACTCGACCAGTGCTCGGTAGTCGCTCTCATAGTTAGGCCAGCCATTGGCGGTTTTGATCAGGGTCTGCTCACCAATTTCACCATCAAGGTATGCATCCAATACTGACTGCTTGTCGCGTGCAAACTGTTCCATGGAGATCGTCAAGTGTGGGCTAGTGCGAAACAGCTGTTTGACGAGGTCGGTCTGAAAGCGGTGAATTGCGCTGTGTGTATGCCACTCACCCACCAGTATCACGTTAGCCTTTGTTAACGCGTCGGGTAGAGAATCGATTGAGATGGGCTCGTTGTCTGGACTATAGAGTTGGTAGTCATAGAAACTGACGACATCTTGTGACTCGTGAGCAGGGTCAGCAGATGAGCAGGCGGTAAGGGCAATAAAACTCAATAAAACAGCGATATACCGAAGCATGATAGCAGCCTCCATTAACTTGAGCGGTAATAGTAATGGAGACTGTGAATGAACTCAATAAAAATGAGAATAATTATCGATTTGGTTTATTGCTTGCGGTAAACCCGAATCATAAAGTCAGCCTCACACTCAAACAGTGTAGCCGATTTTAATTTTTCTCTAAGTGCGTCATCGGCTTTCCATGCAAATGGCGTCATTTGCAACAGGTCGAAGCCATCCCCATCACTCAGCTTCATCGTGTAGCTTAGCGTCTCTTGATGCTCTAGAGCGAAACCTTCGATCGCTTCCGTTTCTTCACTATGTAAGCGAACATCAGGGTAGATCTCTTCTCTCAACTGATAGAGATGACGACTGGCAGGTGTGACCGTGATTACGACCCCATTTTCCGTCGTAACTCGATTGAGTTCTTGAGCATGACAAGGAGCGTAGATGCGGAGTACGGCATCAAAACTACCTTCAGCAAAAGGCAGCCTATGGCTTGAAGCTACCGAAAACTGACAGTTTGGATAGCGCTTAGCAGCGTAACGAATCGCTACTTTAGAAATATCTAAGCCATAAGTCGCGGAGTTCGCATCTTGTTGCTTTAGTGACTCAGATATTGCAGTTGTGTAGTAGCCTTCTCCACAACCAATATCCAGTAAGCGATGCTCGCTGTTGATCAGCAGATCTGAAATCAAGTCTGCGACTCGTTGCTTCATCGGCTGGTAATGGTCTTTGTCGAGAAAGCGTCGACGAGCTTGCATCATCTCTTTATTGTCACCGGGATCTTTCGAGCGTTTATGCTGCACAGGCATCAAGTTGAGATACCCCTCTTTGGCGAGATCAAAAGAATGATTATTCTCACAGCGATAGGTACGCTCGCTGAGGGAGAGAGGGTGGTGACATAATGGGCAGGTGTAGGACATAACTGGCTCTAATCGATACTGAGTGGGCGAAGTTTATCAGGAAGCAGGGCGGCAGACTAGCGGTGACCTGACGGGTCTTTTAACGAGGTAGTAAGGAATTGATTTCGAGGAGAGAAAATGTCGCAGGACGTTATCCTGCGACAAAAGCTGTTAGTTTGCCGAAATGGTGGTCACTAACTCATAATTTTCGCCAGGTTGCAGCGATTCTCCTTGCTCAAGAGATTGAGCATGAAGGGTAGACTCAACACACAGGAAGGTTTGGTAGCCGTTGTCTGTCATGTCAGCCATAGATTTTGCGCCTTCTGCCCATGGGTTCCAAAGAACGGCTGAGTTATGCCCCTGATTCTCTACTTTGATGGTGCGATTCAGAACGGGATCTTGAACCAGAATTTCTTGCCCTGGCTTAGTGTAAACACGATCAATGGTGTCGGTGAGTTTGAGTACGTCACCACCTTGGCATCGTTTTCCTGCCTGTAAGCTATCTATGTACTCCGAACCCATACCTGTAGTTTGAGCCTGAGCGATGTCGCCAACGTTTAGATAAGTGTGTAACGCGCCAGAGAACATCCAAGATTTGTCGTCGGTATTGGTCACTTTTAGCGTGACTTTAAGCTGTTCCGTCACTTCAACAATCAGGCGAGCATCAAATTGATACGGCCAGATTGCTTGTGTCTCTTCATTATCGCTCAGGCCTAGCTCAACGATAACACCATGTTCATTTTCACGATGTTCAATCAGTTGCCATTGCGACGAGCGCGCAAAGCCGTGCGCGGGAGCGGCAATTCTGCCAAACCAAGGCCAGCAAACAGGAATGCCGCCACGTAGTGCTGCGCTACCATCAAAAATAGCCTCTTCGCTCATCCAGATCAGTTCAGGCTGACCAACTGGTTGAAACGAAACGACATGACCGCCGTGCAGTGCTATGCCTGCGGTGGCTTTATCATGAATAATGCGAACGATTTTAACCTTGTCTTTTTCAACGATAGTGACGTTGTCAGAAAGAACGGTTAAAGCAGGTAGTTGAGTTAAATTCATTCTATTGTCCCTGATGAGAGAAATTACATTCAACTGTCCACTCGGCAGCAATGAACAATGGGCTGTAATCTCGATAGTATTACCAAACCAACAGATACTAAAAAGGCGACTCAAGAGCCGCCTTTTCTTTAACGAAATTCTTCGCTAAACGCTGACTAAGTAAAAATTACTTAGAGATGTGAGCGATTAGGTCTAGAACTTTGTTTGAGTAACCGATTTCGTTGTCGTACCAAGATACAACTTTAACGAAGTTATCAGTTAGAGCGATACCAGCTTTAGCATCGAATACTGAAGTTTGAACTTCACCGATGAAGTCTTGAGATACAACTTGATCTTCAGTGTAGCCTAGAACGCCTTTTAGTTCGCCTTCAGAAGCTTCTTTCATTGCTGCACAGATAGCTTCGTAAGATGCGCCTTTCTCTAGGTTAACTGTTAGGTCAACTACAGAAACGTTAGCTGTTGGTACGCGGAAAGCCATACCAGTTAGTTTGCCGTTTAGTTCTGGAAGAACAACGCCTACAGCTTTAGCTGCACCAGTTGAAGATGGGATGATGTTCTGAGAAGCACCACGACCACCGCGCCAGTCTTTAGCAGAAGGACCGTCTACAGTTTTTTGAGTTGCTGTAGTAGCGTGAACTGTAGTCATAAGACCAGATACGATACCGAACTTGTCGTTAAGAACTTTAGCAACAGGCGCTAGACAGTTAGTAGTACAAGAAGCGTTAGAAACGATGTCTTGACCAGCGTAAGTAGCGTGGTTTACGCCCATTACGAACATTGGAGTAGCGTCTTTAGAAGGACCAGTTAGAACAACTTTCTTCGCACCAGCAGTGATGTGCTTACGTGCAGTCTCGTCTGTTAGGAAAAGACCCGTTGCTTCAGCTACTACGTCAACACCGATTTCGTCCCATTTTAGGTCTTCTGGGTTGCGCTCTGCAGTAACACGTACAGTTTTACCGTTAACGACTAGGTTACCACCTTCAACTTCAACAGTACCGTTGAAACGGCCGTGAGTTGAGTCGTACTTAAGCATGTATGCCATGTAATCTACATCGATAAGGTCGTTGATACCTACTACTTCGATGTCTGCGCGCTCTTGTGCTGCACGGAATACGAAACGACCGATACGGCCAAAACCGTTAATACCTACTTTGATAGTCATTATAGTTGCTCCACAACTTAATTTCTGATTAAAGATAACTGGTAGTAAAATTACAGAATCCAGTCAAAATCTGCAACAGATAATCGGACTTAACTTGTTTAAAGTCAAAAAAAAGCGTCGCTTTTTTTCACAATTAGTCGCAAATGGTCATGTTTTGAACGGATTACTGGTTTTTTCCCTAACCAGTTGACGTAAAATAGTTCAGATGTTGACAGCTGTGCTGAAAGTTTAACCATCCTGTCATGGTCTCAAAGTATGTGCTACAAAGGTTATTATTCGCAAGTTTTTCGCGAAAAAAGTCAGAATAAAAAATGAGAATGTGGAGATTTAAGCCCGTGAAACATAAGGTAGAAAAGGTTGTGAAGCCTGATGAATACTGGCGTGAGATGTTGTCTGATGAGCAATATCGTATCTGTAGGGAGCAAGGTACAGAAGCACCGTTTTCCGGTAAGTTACTGCATAGCAAACAAACCGGAGTTTACTCTTGTACGTGCTGCCAAGCACCACTATTCACCTCAGACAACAAGTATGATTCGGGGTGTGGTTGGCCTAGTTTTGATGCCCCTATCAATAGTGAGGCTATTCGCTATTTAGAAGATCTCAGTCACGGAATGGTGAGAATTGAGATTAGATGTGCAGCGTGTGATAGCCATCTGGGTCACGTTTTTCCTGATGGACCCAAGACGACAGGTGAGAGATTCTGTGTGAACTCTGTGTCGTTAATTTTCAACAATTCATAAAAATAGCGGTGATTTAATCACCGCTATTTGTTTTATCCTTTCAATTAATGGTTTATGGCTACTTAAACCTAGGGACGATTGATGCGTTAAATGTCCCGTTGTTCACCATCTCCTCTATCTTCTCTGCAATATCATCTAACTGGCTATAAGTACTGCTATCAAAACCGTATAGCAATTGCAGCTCACTTTCCGAAGCAATTGGTACGTTGAAGCGTTGCGCTACCATAGTCCAAATATACGCCTCTTCTTTATTGCCGAGTCGATAGGTGGTGCTCGCCAAGGATTTGAATATTTCAGTGTTAACTTTGCCGCGCTTAGTGAGTTCTAGTGCATGAACGAGAAGTTGTCGAGTTTTAGCTTGATCTCTGCTGGTATAGAATGTTGCCAAAGCATACTGCATCTCAGCCGTTTCGAGAGACGGTGTCCCTTCTAACTGCAAAAACGCTCGACGAGCAGGGTCGCTGCCGGTTTGACTCCATAAAAAATAGAGAGATTGAGGGGCATTGGATTTTTCTAGTCGGGAGACAATGGCCTCTAAGTCTTGGCCTGAGTTAATTAATGCATCAAAGCGACGTTGTTTGAGTCCTGACTGATCAATGGGTTGAATTTGAGAAGCAAGTTCGAGGCACTTCTTGTAGGTTGAAAGTAGTGCGTACTCTTTGATGTAGTTATCGTCGTTCGGGTTTTTCAGCACTTCGAAGCGATGCCATATTAGATCTGTCCGTGGCACTCGACACTGACCGTCTCCGACATTAAGTCGTTGGCATTGAAGCTCTGGATTATCATTACAAAGTTGTTCAGTATTCTTGTTTCCTTCAAAACAACCAGTGAGCGCAATACTGACGCTCAGTAAAGTGAGGACATTCGTTAGTTTCATATTATTATTGCTTGTGATCCGTTACGCTTATTATTAGCAGTTGCCTTGACTCAAGCTCCCAGCCAGTTAATGTTCGTCTATCATGATTGATTATAGGATAGACCATGGACGCAGAGCAGTTAATTAACGCCATCACACCAGAGGCATATGAGCGTCTACTTTTTGCTGTAGAAACAGGTAAGTGGCCTGAGGGTACCCCAATTTCTCAACAGCAGCGAGATTCTTGTATGCAGGCTGTGATGTTGTATCAATCTAAACACAATTCTGAAGCTCAGCACATGACGGTTGCCAAAGGTGGAGAGATTAGCTTTAAGTCTAAAGCGGAACTGAAGAAGCAATTCCAACAAGGGCAAGAGGATATTGTCCGCGTTAATCCTAATTTGAATGACTAACGCTTCAATAAACCAAAAAAGCAGGCACGATGCCTAATGCCAGTCAGTTAAGCTGACTGGCTTTCTTTTTATTGGGGTATTTCTTTGCCTTTGGTTTTATTGCTCTCGGATATATCCGCTCTTCTCGTTTAATGGGCAAGACATGGTGTATCGCCTCCTCTTGCAAGTGAGTAATGCG
>NZ_JATABH010000075.1:0-10535 GCF_036533775.1 Vibrio sp. M260112
GGAAGAGCGGGCAGCAACCAGAAGCTTTGATACAGTGGTAACGGAATACCCTTGTGAAAGAAGTAATATGGCATTCAAGCGGCGGCAATGGTCTTTATCCTTAGTCTTATGTATCTTTTTAGCGATACGACGTCGCTCTGCGCGGTCAGTGTGCAGCGTCGCGCGATTTGAGCACAATTGGACTAGCTAAGTGAACAATAGAACAAATGTTACAATATTGTTAATTCACGCCTGTATCAGGGTCTATCTTGATTGAGGGAGAAGATGACTCTACAGAAGTGCTAATGCGGGTATCACTCACATCAACCTTAACTCGTAAGTCTCCACTTACAGGGTAATTGGATTGAGACTCTAGTGGTTTATAGTTGCCCGTGAGATATGAGGGTAACTGTTGCTGCTCTAATAACTTATTAAGTTTACTTCCCACTGTCTCATTATCTTTTTTCTTAGAGTCAAATACGCTTGGGAAAACATCTGCAAGGGTAGTTTGTTTCATTTGTTTGGCAAAATCGGTATCACCAAATATTTCTTCCATCAAATATCCTACAACAAATGCCTTACCTGTAGCGTCAACCGCTTTGGATAATCTACTAGGCTTGTTCTTTGTTGTATGGGCATCAGAGCTAAAATCAGGGAGCAAGGGAGAACCGTAGCTACTTCCAGGCCAATTAGTAACGAATACTGGCGTAGCATTCAAACTAGACAATCCACTGGCTAAAACGCCTTGACCTTTCTTATTGCCTCTCGCTTTATCATAGATCCAACCGCCCGCTGCTGCTCCCCCTTTAATTAATGGAGCACCTATCGAGACTGCTTTATTAATTGCATAAACTGACGCCAGAATTTTAGCTAAGTTGCCATAACCACCGACAGCATCGCTAATAGCCTGAGCACCAGTACCAACAGCCTTTAATATTGGTAGAAGTTCTGCTCCAACGTCTTTCAACCCCTTAGCAGCTTCCGCAGCCGTTCTAAATGAATCAACAAGGGACTGACCAACCTTATCAACAAGCTTGTCATATTCACCTGTTGATTTCATCTGGTCGAGCGTGTCCAAAAAGTCACCTAATTCATCTTTGAGCATCTCGAATGCGCCTGAGTCCATCACATCACGTTGAAATAGCATCCAATGATCTCCAATATTGGAAATCATACCGTTCCATGTTTCCATTTGCTTTAGAGCCGCCCCTTCTGACTCTTCGCCCATAACACGAATTAGGTCACGGATTGTATTGCGTGTTAGTTGCCCAGATTCAGCCATTTTTTGAAGCTGTGCGGTACTGAAACCTTGCCCGAAGTTATGACCTAAGTCCTTACTCGCTTTTTGTAGGTATTCGTAGACAGGGACACCACGCTCTAACATTTGGTTAAGTTCTTCCGCTTGTAACTTCCCTTTTGTCCACGCTTGGCCTAAAGCTGTAGCAACTCCTTCCACCATATCGGCATTTCCTGCCATTTTGGAAACTTGATCAGCAATAGCTTGCAAACTGCCATCCATAGGATCTAAACCAAATGCTTTTAGCCGTATAAAGGATTGTGTGACTTCTTCAACAGAGTATGGTGTCGATTGAGTAAAGTTTTCTATCCACTCTAAGGCTTCTTGAGCACCAGCATCGGAACCCATCATACTTTGCATTGAAGCTCGTAACTTTTCAAAGGAGGCTGCTGTTTTCATGAATGTACGCTCAAAAGCAACGGCGGCAACACCAGCCCCCATCAACGTACGGTTACCGAATGAGTCAATACCTCTTGAAGCAGCAGAAACAGAGCGATTTAGCATTATCATTGCGGTTTCACTCTTATGTGCGAATTGAGACATTGAGTTACCATAACGCTTTGCTTTACGTTCTAGATCGCCTTGTAAATTGATAACAATATCGGTTTCAAGTTTCTTTGACATTTCTACACACCTTGGAAGAAAAAGGCTGGCATAGGCCAGCCTTATACAAATTAATTACAATTCAGGGGAGACGAGAAGCTCAACTTTTTTGTAATTGGTATTATCTTCACCATTGGCCAAATATTTTTTGAACAGAATATTTTCGGCCGCAGAACGCATGTGGACTGGAACAACTAACAGAGTCGGTTTAACTCTTAGAGGTCTGCCTTCACTATCTTTTTGTGCGAGCATTCTGTCCATGAGAGCTTCGAAATTTGCTTCATTTAAAGGCTGCTTAGAGGCGAATGCTAATTGCCAGAAAGAGAATCCAGCATTACCACGAGCACGAGTACCAAAAGCAAACTTATCGGTAGTAAACACATTGTAATCAGTTGAGTTTGTAACAGACTGAAATTCAGGCTTGAAGCGTTCTTGCCAAATAATAGGCTTGATTGGTCGGCTAGTATCGAGCAAATACCATGCTTCACTTGGGTCAATAGCTGGCACATCTACGTTAGAAGCAGTAGATGTACCATCGTCGAGCGGGTGGTCTGTATCAAAGAACGGCTGCCCATCATAACAAAGCTCTGTAAAGCCATTTTTTAATAGACCGAATACATGCTCATCTGGATACATGCGAGCTTCGTATCCCATCTGCTCAAAAATAATACCGTAGCGACCATAATCATTATCTTCATAGTCAACTCGTGGTACTTCAACGGAATCTTCGAAAAGCTTATTGACAACATTATATTGGTGTTTCTTTAAGTTTTTCAGTTGTCGTGCACCTATCCACTCTTTAAGCCTTGGAAAGTCGCCCAACCATCCGTAACCAGTAGCACCTGCTGACGATTGAGTAACCGTTGCAATAGCTTCATAGTCAGGTTGAGCATTATTCATACCCGTGTCAAAACGACCAGCAAAGGCTGTACTTGATTGAATAACAACATCATTGATATCTATTGGGGTTGGCATTGTTTAGCCCTCTTTCTTTTGAATGTTCAAAAATTGCTGTTCAGTAACACCGACATTTCGACATACTGCTAATTGTGTCGCTGACAGCTTGCTTGTGCGCTCTAGGGGTTTGAATGTGGTTTCTCTAGCCAAATGAGAAAACCCTGTATTGACTGATGCGAACGCCTCGAATTTATCGATACCTTGCGTTCTGCAAGTTGCGATTAAGAAATCACGCTGAGAGGGCACAAAAACCGCTTCGGAAATATATTTATCTACGACTTGTTCCGCTTTACTAAGTTCTTCACTTGCGTTACGACTATTTAAAGCATTGAGTAAGTCGTCTTGAGAGTTGATATTCGTACCAAGAGCTTTAGACACAGCACTCCAGTCACGCTCACTTTCAACATGAGCACTTTTACTATTCAGAGCTTGCATAACTAAATTAGGGTTATTGGTTAGTCCAACACTGGACAGACCTAGAATTTCTTTCGTTTCATTGTCATAACTAAATGCTGGAGACAAAAAGCGGTATTCACGATTATTAATTGCTTCTGCTGCCTTTCGAGTCCAATCAACTTTAGCCCAAATTTGACCATCTCTAATTTCTAGATCTTCAATCCATCCAGCAGCAGGAGCCATATCACCGTTTGGGGCTTTTAGTACCTGTCCGTGCTCATAATCGATGACCATAGGAATTTTGGCATTCTTAAAGGCATGAATAACGACTTGCGGATTACGCATAAGCCAGCTTCGACCATCCAACCCTTTAATGTCTGGACCACTGGGTAATACCTGTACCCATTCAGGGGCTTTTGCGCCAATTTCACTACAAATTGCTGTTACTGGCATTGCTACCATCTCCAACCATGTTTAAACACTGTTTAAATCGCACGAGATTGATTTAAACTTTTTTAAATGACAAACCATGCACCAAATGTTGATAAAGGCGCTTACAACGCTTTAGGCGAACATTTCAACTTTTTCGCCATGATGGAATTCATCAACAGCCATACTTGCGGTCAAGACAATATTCCAATCGTTTACAGTCATCTTCAATGAGCAGATATCATCGTAAGTAACCATTGCCTGTTGTTCACCAAATGCAGAAATAGAGGCCGACGCATGTTCATTGAGTAACATTAACCCTTTAATTGACTGAATATGCTTTTCACTCACAGGGTTAAAGTTAGGGTTCGATTCAATATGTTCATACTGCTTATTTACCAATTCAGATACTGTGTCTTTGTCTGAATCTGATAATGGCTGAATATCAATTGTCTTTACTAATGTGCCATTAATTTCGACACCATCTATTAAGTCGTATTGATACACTAAATAACTCCTTCCAGTGCGTTACGCGCTTCTCTATCGGCCTTAGCACATGCTTTTACAACTCTAATAACATGCGCTGCTGAAACGTTGTGTTTTTTTGCAACTTCATTGGTGTTATTACCATTAAAATCCGAATAAATAAGCCTATATGATAAGTAGCGATTAAAATGAACTTCTTTAGGGAGGTAAACTTGTTGACCACCAAGAATTGAAATCATTACACAAATCAATTTAAATGCTTCCGACTTATCTATTCCCAGATTTTCCGATTCAGCTATAAATTCATCAAAAAACCAATCTATTCCAGAATTGTCCTTTAACACAGTTAGTGCAATATTTACGGCATCTTTGTTTTTTGCAATTTCAATCCAATTCATTTCCATTTTATTACCTCAACATATCCTGTGCCCACTTTCTACTAATGCCTAGCTGATTGCTGATATCAGTAAAACTTATCCCATCGGAGCGCATCATTCTGACTAGCTCCCTATCAATATCTACAACTCGCATTTTTAAGCGATGCTTAAAGCCTTTTTTTCTACCTAGATTTATCCCATGCTTTTGGCATTGCTTGTATACCTTAGAACTTGATATATCTAACTTACTTGATACCTCTTCTGGTGTATGACCATCTTTAATCAATTTGATTACTAACCCAGACCTAATCATAAAACCTAAAGACATATATTTTTTAAAATATATTTGCCCACTTTCAATGGCACCACTGCTATTGTTAAGAAGTCCATTTATAAAAGCAATTGTAAGTCTCTCTGTCGGTAAGTCTTCTGCATACAACTCTAACAGAAACATTATTTTGAGATATTGATGGTTAAATTCACGGTTCATGACTGGTAACTGGAGTTGTTATCAATGAACTCATGTTAGTTTAAAAATTACAGAAAAGAGTAGTAACGCGAGTTGTTGAAAGTGTAAGAATGCAGGGCATAAAAAAAAGCCCCACATGAAAGTGGGGCTTTTACAGGTTTCACTTCGAGGGCTACCGAAGCTGTCATTAACATTATATTTATTTTTTCACCATGTCAATCGTTTAATATTTTTTCTTTTAAATAACGATTGAAGCCAGACCTTGATAACTTTAAGTTATTTTTTAAGTTTCGTCTGTCAATTTCATTATTAATATAAAAGAGAATATCTTTTTGTGTATAACGCCTAGAGCACAACATGACAGCGACACTTGCCCTTATATCTGTTGGTAGCTGTTCAAACTTGTAAAGTCGAGTGTTCTTTTTTGGTGACGCTGCTCTACGCAGAATATCAAGCACATTACGAACACCAATAGAACGAACTAGGCTTGCCAATTCATGACTTTCAGATGCAGATAACAAAGACTTCATTTCAAACCACCTTGTCAATATTGTTTCGAATCAACGCTAATGCTTCTGATGGTGATACATCGAGTTGAGAGGCGATTTCTATTAACTCGATTTGCTCTTTTATTGTTAAGAGGTCAGAGCTAGGCAAAGCTGTAAAGCGATCTTCTTTACATGCTTTTGAAATGGTTTGAAGTTGGGAGGCCAACACATTAGCTCGCATGGTCATTTCCATAACAACGGTATAGTCGCACTTTGTATCACCTTTAACCCATAGGTTATAAAGGCTGAAAAATCCGCTTAGGTTGCCAGCTAGAGTTTCAACATGCTTATGTACTTGCTTTCGAAACTGAACACTTGGCACATACTGATCTATGTTCGAAGAGTTGGGATTGTATGGAGGGAATACTTCTATTGATTGACCGTTAACTGTAAGGCTTACAGTAGCATTATTACAGTTTTCTTGAGGAAAGTTATTCGGCATGATGGCCTCCTTGGATATTTTGTATATCGCCATCAGGAGGTTCCAATCTCACTGGTGGCGAACTGAGCAAGGTTGGAACTACCGCATCCAAGAGACGGCCTAACCGAAGTTAGCCTCACCCAGCTCACCATAAACAGTGAACGATACGCACAAAAAAACACGCAAAGGCGTGTTGTGCGCCTTGGATTATAGCGGGGTTCCAATCCCGACACCAGATTTTGCTGGTGTTTTTTCATCATAGATTGAAGCCTGTATAACGTCAAGAAATTTCGGACTAGTAAAATGAGCACTAAAAATTACATCAATAGCCTATCAACTCGGTAACGGCTCAGACTAGAGCGAGACAGCTTACAGTCATCAGGCAAACCACTATCTTCTATTAGTGAGTTAACCTCCTGCAACGCCTGCTTGTGTCTCAGAGTCTTTATTAGATGGATTACCTTATTTCTTATGTGCGGTGGTAACGAATCTACTTTACTTATTCTTCCCATAGAATTTGCGATCTTTTTGGCTAGCCATGATCACAACATAATGAAGAGATGAAATAAGGATAAACAAACTCGAATTACTCATTATTCTATTAACATTAATTTAACATGCTTGGTTTTTTGCGATCTTTTCTGCTTTCAACCTCAAGTTGGTAAAAGTTGTTAAATAAACCTATAAAACAATAACTTATACGTTAACTTTTAACTTGAAAGAGAAAGTAACTTTCTTTCTTATTACCAACCATATTAAACAGCCAAATAAGGAAGAATGAAGAGGTTTTTAAATTTCAAAATGTATTTATTTTCAATGATTTAAACATAGTTTAAATATGTGATGAACAAAAACAATCCTGTTCAATCTACTAGGCTAAAATTCGCTTTTGTCCCGATATTGCTCATTTTAGAAAGGTCTAATATAAAGCCTTGTTTACAACTATCAGGCTTGAATCACACGAAAGAACATAATACATCTTTCCCTTTACGCACAAGGCGTTACAGGCAATCTAAGACTGATAAATTCGGGATAATCCCTAGGATTTAGGGACAATCCCGTCACTTCGTAAAATTGTTCATATCTCTAGACCCTATACAGTCAGGTAATGTTAGAATCATGAGAACTCGGTAACGGTTGTAGGTTTGTATGTTTGGCGACTGATCAGATCGCTCAAACGGTACCGAGTTCCCTTCTTTTTCTACAAACCAGTGATCTATATTTAGGAACAGTTATTTAGTAATGTGTAGATAGAAGCAAGGTCGATTCACAATAATCCATCGATTAGCAATAGAGACTAGAATGTTAGAAAAAAATAAAGGATTAATTGTCAGTATTGTTGTTATTACTTACTTGATAATAATGATAACGTTACACCGTTATCCTGATATGACCCTTGCTGATTTAGCAAGCATTTTTGCAGCGCTAACTTCAACAGCAGCTATTGCATTCACTGTTCTTTCAGCGAGCAACCAGAAAAAACAATGGCTCAACGACAGCTTTATAAAGTATGAGGCTGAACAATTACTTACTTTTCGTAAGATGTTAGTTGAAGCAGATCACTCAATAAGTTTTTTTCTCAACACATACCTAAGACCTGATAAGAAATATGGGGAAACATTACCAAAACAAGCCCCCCAAATAAAGTACTCAGAATTGTCGGCTCACTTTAACCAACTGGTAGAATTGAATGACTACTACAATACAAATCAACATATTTTTCGAAAGCATGGTTTAGAACGAAAGCTTGAGTGTATCGCTTTGCTATTGGAAGCAGCTAGATACGTTCCTGAACGAAATATCAACTACCAATTTATTGGACAAGAAGGTGCAATTTGGACTTATAGAGTTGAAACTGAGGTGCTCGAAAAGATTTTGAGTTTCAATTTTTTTGCACACAATCATTTTGATGTTAATCCAAATCAACCAAAATCAATTGATGAAATGAATGCTTACTTGAAAAAAGATCGCTTTGAAGAGCTAGAAAGGTTGCGAGATCTAACAGGACAATCTTTGCTCTCATTATCGTTTGACATCAACAAACTTACTACGTTTTCAGATACCGCTTTACCACCATCATTCAATGGTTATAGCAAAAGATTTTTTACTAAAAAATAAAACAACGATAGCTACCTGCCACCGCACTGATGGTGACAACATGGCGATTTATTTTCGTGAAATTATTTCGCTTCATCGACTGTAGTGGATTAGAGAATTTGGTCAGTCATATGTAGATTGGCCGCATGTTAGTGATACTTGAAGTAATACGAAAAATCAGAATGTTCGATGCGTCGTAACTCACTTCTGCCCCAAAGTCGTTTAGAGCCAGTACTCTATGCTACTTAGGATCCATGTGTTTGCCCTACTAAAAGTTATCAATTTGTCTAATGGTATTCGTTGTAAACCCCGTATTGTATTACGGGGGGACATTTGGTTGTTTTATTTATCATATGTAGCATTAATAAATTGTCTACTAACTTACCAGTGTGTATATTCTCATGTGATAGTAGTTGCATTTCATCACTATCATTCAAAGTTGAATTAAGGTTGTCGTTATGAACGAATACAAGTTAAAACATATGGAAATGATTCAAGGGATCATCACTAGAATGAACTCTAATTCATTTCAGATTAAGAATTGGGCGATTACTTTAGTGTCAGCTCTAATGGCTCTTTATGGTAGTACTAACAACTCAAAGTTTGTTTTCGTTGCTCTTTTGCCTATAGTGATTTTTTGGTTTCTCGATGCGTACTATTTACAACAAGAAAGGAAGTACAGAGGCTTATTCAATGACGTGGCTGGTTTAACTACTCCAACTAGCGAGGTACCCAATTTTTCGATGAAAACCAAATCTTATACTGGTGGTGAGTACTGCTTATTTTCTTCTTTATTTTCAATAACTCTTGTAAAAACTTACCTACTAATGATCATTTTAGTTGGTGTTGTATACAAAATTACTTCTGGAAATTAATGATGGCAAGAAAGACCTTTATTTCTTACAAATATAGTGAATCAAAAGAATTACGAGATGAAATATTAGAAGCATTAGGTGAAGACGCGCGATATTACAAAGGCGAAACCAGTGAATCACCAGACAGAACTGACCAGACTACAGACACAATAAAGAATGCTTTGAAGGAAATGATCTATCAAACTTCTGTATTGATTGTTATTGCTTCACCAGACATGAATAGTAGTAATTGGATTGAATGGGAAATTAAATATGCTCTGAGATCTCAAAAACGTGGTGATACTACTTCTCAACCGAATGGTGTAGTGGTGGTGATTAAAGAAGAAGACGGTTCTGTAGAATGGTTGATGAATCGAATGGTTGGTGATGACGGCTGCAATTACAGGAACTACAACAACCATTATCTTCCTGAGATTATTCAGGCAAATAGATTTAATCGAAAAAAACCTGAATATAGTTGTGAACATTGCGCTACTTATTCGAGTACTGAAGGGTCTTATATCACTATCGCGACTCAAAAAGAGTTTTTGGGTGATCCTGATTACTATATCGAAAATGCTTATAATAAGAGCAAAAAATTGGATTTATTCGAGATTGCCAAACAATAATTGTTCGATAATAAGGCTCCTTAGGAGCCTTACTTTATGCGCTGAATAGCTCCAACGTATTTTATTAGCTTTGAGCTAGTTTTAATCTCCAGCTCAGATTTTATTTAAATAATAGCAATACTCTTTATGATTTCTTGTGCGGTTATTAGTTGGCCTGTAGGCAATGCAAGTTTATCAAAATGCATTTTGAATCCTTGCCAACCTTCATTGCAGGAAAACTCTTTCCCTTTTAACATCCTCATTAACCGTTTACACTCAGGTAGTATCGTTTTTCCCTTGCTCCAAATGTTATCTGATAGCTAGCTAAAGATAGGCGATAAGTCACCAGAGTGCATCGCAGCATCCACATCTACGCCGCTTTGCATTGAAGCCATAAACTGAGCTGCGTACATAGTGAGAATAGAAGCGAAGAATAGAAGGGACATGCACCATTATATTGTGCTCCGTTAGAGCCACAGATCAGACAATGAGCATTGCGAAGGCAGCTACAACGCCCTTTACGAAATCAAAAGAATAGGGCGGGTTCCGTGCTAAACCTCTTCTTGCAGCATCGCTTTTGCGTGCCTGCCTATAAAACACCTCATGGTAATTGCCCAAGGAGTGTAACAGGTGGTTCATCGGGTATTTGTATTGATGGTGAACCCTCGGCACGTTTAGGCGTTTTGATTGAGCTTGGTAGTTCAGCTTGGTAGTTCAGCTTGGTAGTTCAAGTGCTACCACGTTTGTGCCCCGAAGTTGCTTAGACATCTTACTCATTCACATCGTGTTCATTAGCTTTTGCCATACTAAAGCTTATCCATTCAGTAACAGCATTCGCACGGTGAACTCTCGTGACATATCACAGGGGCGTTGTTGCCTAAATCAGTTGAACCTTTTTCGAGTCTTGCGATCTGACCCTTTATGATGGTTAGAGCGGTGGTGGCATGGGTAAGGCAAAAAAGAAGATAACTAACTGGGCGGAGTACAATAAGGCTCTGTGTAAACGGGGCTCGG